>JAIOHO010001160.1 GCA_019912905.1 Anaerolineae bacterium | reverse complement strand
GGATACATAACGACCGACCCCAATCACCGCTCCCACACCCCCGAGGGCTACCAAGGTGGTCCAGAACAACCCCATCCTACAACCTCCTGCTTGACTGGCTTCATTATAGCGGAAACGCTTGTGGAAGCGGGTGAGCGCTGCTTTAAAAAGCGGGTGGGCGAAGTGTCACCGCAGGATGGGACAAGTCTCACTGGCGGGGCAGGCCGGGCAGACGGCAGAATGCGAGCATGCTGAAAGAGAGGTTATGTCATGATGAAACGATTCATCGTGGGTTTAGCGGTAGGGCTGATGCTGGCTGCCGGTCCGCTGGCGGCGCAGGCCAGGCCGGTGGCGTTCGCGGTACTGTTTTATTCGCCGACCTGCCCACACTGTCACACGCTCATTACGGAAAATCTGCCGGGCATTCAGGATCGTTTCGGCGACCAACTGCATATCCTGTTTATCGACATTTCCACGCAGGGCGGGCAGATGCTGGCGCAGTCCGCCTACGTCTATTATCACATTCCCGAAGATAACTGGGTGGTGCCGATGATGATGGTCGGTGATCAGGTGCTGATCGGCGGCATCGATATTCCGGCGCAGCTGCCAGGATTGGTCGAGACCGGGCTGGCCCAGGGCGGCATCGATCTGCCCACTTTCCCCGGCATCCGCGAAGCTTACGAGGCGTACCGGGCGCAGAATCCCGAAGCCACCCCGGAAGCGGAAGCCGCCCGCAGCGCCCCGGCAGCCGCGCCGACTCTGGCCGAACGCCTGACGGCGGACCCGCTGGCGAATGGGCTGGCGATCGGCGTGCTGGCTGCGCTGATGGTGAGCCTGTTGGCCGTGCTGCTGCGCCATCCGATCCCCGAATCGTGGGCCTGGGGTGCGCGCCTGATCGTACTGGCGGTCGGCATCCTGCTGGCGCTGACGCTGGTCATGAACGGCGCGCCGGATTCGCTGGCGGCTCCGCTGGCCTGGGCCAGTCTGATCGGGCTGCTGGTCGCGGGGGCACTGTTCGTTCGCGGGACGAACAGCGCGCTAATTCCGCTGGTGGCGCTGGTCGGCCTGCTGGATGCGGGCTACCTGGCGTATGTCGAACTGACGCAGAGCGAGGCGGTTTGCGGCGCGGTGGGCAACTGCAACGCCGTCCAGCAGAGTGCTTACGCCCAACTGTTCGGGATTCCCATCGGCGTGCTCGGGCTGGTGGGCTATGCGGCGGTGGCGCTGCTGTGGCTGCTGGCGTGGCGCTTGAAACAGCCGATCTACCGGCTGGCGCTGTTCGCGGTCGCCCTGATCGGGGTCCTGTTTTCCAGCTACCTGACCTTTCTGGAACCGTTTGTTATCGGCGCGACCTGTGCCTGGTGCCTGCTGTCGGCGGTGCTGATGCTCGGTCTGCTGTGGCTGACGGCCCCGGCAGGCTGGGATGCCTGGGGGCAGATGCGCCCGCACCCGCCTGCGCCGGGCATGAGGCCGGACCGGTCACCTGACCCAGTCTGAAATCCTCCGTGCCTCTCATGTCGTCCCGGCCTGGATTCTTTAGACTCGAGTCAAAGTGTTCAGGCAGACAAAAGGAGACGACATGGATCTTGAACTGCACGAAGGAACTTCCGTTTATACGTCCGACGGCAAGGATGTGGGCCGCATCGAACGGGTGGTGCTGGACCCGACCTCGAAAAAAGTGACTCACGTGATTATCCGCCAGGGCTTCCTGTTTACCGAGGATAAAGTCGTGCCCATCCGCCTGTTCGCCAGCGCCCACGACGACCGGGCGGTGCTGCGCGAGGACAGCGGCGATCTGGACGCGCTGCCGCCGTTCGAGGAGAAGCACTATATCCCGGCCTACGTGATGGAAGGCCGTGAACCGGATTACACGGCGGAAGCGCCGGGGCCGCTGTTCTGGTATCCACCGGCGGGCGGGGCTTACTACGCGCCCGGCCTGTACACCGCGCCGACCGTCGCCGGATGGCCCTACGAAAGCGGGCCGCGCTACGTCGAGCGCACGGATCAGAATATCCCCGACGACACGGTGGCAATTGCGCACGGCGCGCGTGTGATCACGTCAGATGACGCGCACGTGGGCGATGTCGATGAAGTCATCGTCGATTCGCAGTCGCACTCTGCCACGCATCTCGTCATTTCACAGGGTCTGCTGCTCAAGTCGCGCAAGCTGATCCCGATCCTGTGGGTGAGCACGGTGAGCGAAGATGAAGTCTGGCTGGGTGTCGATCGCAGTTTTGTCGATACGCTGCCGGATTACGAAGGATAATCCAATCCGGAATGTCCCTGTGAGCGATCGTTTCACAACCCGGAGTCATCCGCTGCGAGACAGGCGGACCTTGTGACGGGTGCATTTCTTTTTAGGCGCAGATTGGCTGCTACTACTGCCTGGAGTTCAAAACTCCAGACTGCTCGAAAACCAGGAAGCCCCCTCAAAAGGGGCTTTTTCGGCGAGTCAGAGTGCCTTCAGGCACTTCCCGCCGCACCGGGCAGCCGGACGTTTTCAACGTCTGGCTTGTGAGCGTACCCCATCTCTGAGTATGATCATCCGTATGGATCTGTCACCCGTTCTCGCGCTGTGTGTTCACCTGGCAGGCGTGATCGCCTTCGTTTGGTTTGTCTTCTATTGGGCCAACCTGTTTTCAAGACGGATCGAACCCCTGCTGCGGGGCTTCGTCAGCCAGCGACTGGGCATCGAAATCATCCGCTGGGAACGGGGGCCGCGCTACCACTGGATCACCCCTGATCCCCGCCCCCGGAGTCAGGCGCTGGTGTTCGTGTGGGGTGCGGCGTTGTTCCTCGGTTTGGGTCTGGTCCCGATGGGGGTGGCTCTCGTGGGGATTGGTCTGATCCTGAATGCGATCAATGGCTGATCTCATGCCCATCTGAAAATACCGAGCGGCTACCTGTGATCCTAAGGACGATCGGGCTTTCATTCTGACCCCTGTCCCGAACGAGCGTCCTCCCACGAAGTCTCCGGGAGTGGCCCCATGCCCGGCTTCCTGCTATGGTAGCGGCGGACCTCCTCGGCTGTAGGCCGTCGAATCCAGAAAGGCCAGCCAGTCGAAGTCGGTGAAACTCTGCGCGGTCAGGCCCTTGTAACTCAGGTTCCTGGCGCTGCCAGCGCGAACCGGGAGCGCGTCGATTTCCGAGCCGGGAATTCCCTGGCCCTGGTGGGTGGGGATGAAGGCGGCGGACCCTGGCAGGTTCATCAGTCGCGCCTCCAGCGAACCGGCTTCGGGCTGGCCGATGCCATTGGCTTCCGAGACCCCCACCGCCGAACCGATGACGGCATAGCGCGGGCCGAATAGCTCCTTCAGGTGTGATCCCACCGGCCAGAAGGCGTACCACGGCCAGACGGCTTTCCCGCGCTGCACATGGCTGTTGTGTGCGAAGGCCATCACTTTGCCCCGCCCGCGTTCCCGCTCTACGATATACGCCAGATTGTCGGCCATCGACGCATCGCGGATGCCGAGCAGCGCGGAGGCGTCCAACCTGCGCGCCACCCCCGCGTGATAACCGAGCAGCTGCCGTGCCAGCACCGCATGGTGCAGGGCTTCCGCATAACGGTCCGGGCTGCTCCGGGCGGCGAACTCCGGGCGGCGGCTGCGCAGTTCGGTGATGAGGTCCTCGGTCTCGATGCGCAGCGCGGCGGCGGCGGGCGAAAGTCCGACCGATTTAGTCGGGTCGGCGATCGCTTCAGGATTCTCCCAATCGAAGTCGGGGCCAAGCAGCGAGTCGATCCGCTGGCGGCGTTCCGGGCTGCCGGGGTCATCCCCGGCGTCGAGGTAATCGAGCACAAACTCAAGGACCTGGCGCGGACTGGCGTAGGTCGCCCGCAGGAGCGGCATATCGAAGCCGTAGAAGCGGAGTTTGACGGCATGGGACGAATCGGCATTGGTGCGCCGCATCCACTCCAGCAGTTCGCGGTTGGCTGCCAACTGGCCGAAGCCGTGACTGAAACCGGTGTCCTGCACCGCGTCGTAGGAATCCGGCCCGCGACCGGCCACGTAGTCATTGGCGGCGCGTCCTTTGGGGAAACTGCTCTCGATGGCGATGGCGCTGTAGCCATGCGCCTCCGCCAGACGCTGGAAGAGCCGGTTGCGGAACATCAGAATGTCCTCGCCGCCGTGCAGCGCTTCGCCAAAGCCCAGCAGCTCCACCGCATCACCCAGGGACGTGACCACCTGATCCACCGCAGCGTGGAAGGCGTCCGAGGAATCGGCGGAAAAGGGAATCGCGTCGTGCTGAATCCAATGATCGAGTGGGGCAGGATTCATGGTCATCGGGGTTAATTCCTCCTGAAATCCGAGGGGTCGGGGGTGGAGACCAGAGTTCATCGC
>JAIOHO010001159.1 GCA_019912905.1 Anaerolineae bacterium | reverse complement strand
ATCCTGTGGCAGGCAATCAAGGACGGCACCTTACAGCATGTCAGCACCGATCACTGCAATTTCTGGTATGAAGGTGGGCGCGGTCCCTGGCGCGAATGGGCTGCGGACCATCCCGCCGGGGAATGGGTGGCCTACGAGTCTCAGGACCCCACCTACCGGCGTCCTGGCAAGGAATTGGGCAAAGGCAACTTCGCCAAGATTCCCAATGGGATGCCCGGCCTCGAAGAGCGCATGATGGTCATGTGGGAGCACGGCGTCAATGGCGGGCGCATCAGCCCATCCCGGTTTGTCGAGGTCATGTGCACCAACCCGGCCAAGATCTTCGGCATGTACCCGAAAAAAGGCACGATTGCCGTCGGCTCCGATGCCGACATCGTGGTCTGGAATCCAGCTACCGAGCATACTCTCAGCGTGGAAACCACCCACATGCGCACGGACTACATTGTCTATGAAGGGATGCCGATCAAAGGCAAACCGGAAAAGGTGTACCTGCGTGGCAAAAAACTGGTGGATGGCGACGAATGGTTCGGCAAGAACGGCCAGGGCCAATACGTCCCCCGCAAACCTCACGCCCCAGTGCTCTGATAGGAACGAATCAACCGGGTGCAAGTGTTAGCCTGCACCCGGTCCGTTCTAGGAACTATGCTCCGAGTATTTCCCGCAGGCGGTTGAGCACGATTGCAGCTTCGCCGGGTTCCAGCGTCATCGGGTTCAGGTAAATCCCGGATTCTCCCTGCGCCGCAACCGAAATCGCCGGTTCACCCTCAAGCAGCGCGCGCATGATGTCGTCACGGCCCATCCCAACGATCTTTGCCTCGAGCATGACCAGGCAGCGCGGCAGTGGCTGGCAGGCTTCGTTTGGAAAATCGCGCACGGCCTGGACACCGGGCACACTATTCAGGGCTTCGCACCATTCGGCCACCATCGTTTCGCAATCTCTTTCGCGGGCCTCATGATCCAGCTTAAGGTAGCGCTCGACTGCCGCCAGCAAACCGACCATTTCCTCTTTGCCCACCTTCATAGGCCGCCCGATAGCCTGATTAGGATTACCATGCATCCGGCAGGCTTCGATCAGATCATTGCGCCCCAGCACCAACCCGCTCGACTGTGGCCCACGCAGGTCCTTGCCGCCGCTGAAGACCGCCAGATCGACGCCTATCTCGGTGAAATGCCAGAGGTTGCTGACTGGTGGAAGCTGGGCAGCCGCGTCGACGATGACCGGGATATTGTGGCGGTGCGCGATTTCGATGACGTCCGGCAGCGGAATGTCCTGGAGGGTCGTCATCGTCCCCTGGAACCAGAACACTGCGGCGGTGCGCGGCGTGATGGCCGCTTCCAGATGGGCCGCGGTTGTCCCTTGCTCAGAGCCAATCTCCACCAGCCGCACCCCGGTCTGGCGCACGGCATAATCATAACCGTTGCGGTGCGTGTGATGGACAATGACCTCATTCGGCAGACCGGTCAGATCAGGGAATCGATTGATCAATGCGGCCTCTGTCTCGGTGACGCAGGCCGCCGTTGCCAAAACCAGGCCCGCTGCCGCGCCCGAAGATACATAAGCTGCTTCGTTATGAGTCAGCTTGGCAAGGCGATCTCCCACCCGGCGCTGAAGCTCAGGCAGATCAACAAAACAACCGGCAGCTTCGCTCATCGCCTGAATCACTTCAGGCGGCATGAGGCTTCCGCCGAGTCGAGTCAGGGTCGCGTTCGCGTTAATGACCGGACGTATCCCCAACGATTCGTAGAGGCTCATTTAATTGCCCCCGGCGCACGAATAATCCAGTAGTCAGGCGGCGCTTCCGTCCACAAGGGCATACTTAACCCTTCGGCATCGAACACCACTTCACCGGCACGCAGCGTCAACCGGCAGTCCAGCCGCTGGCGGCCAATGTACTTGGCGCGGCCACAGTCCATAAAACAAAACTGCCCTTCATCCAGTCGCAGTACCGCAAGATCGGCCTCCGCTCCTTCGCTGAGAGTCCCCAACTCAGGGTGGCCGATTTCCTGAGCCGGCGTGACCGTCGAGCGGTAAATCACTTCCTGAAGCGGCATCCCCATGCTGAGGAACTTGGACATCGTCGTCAGCATATCGAACACGGGACCATTGACGTTGCCGATATGCAGGTCGGTGCTGATCGAATCCGGCCAAAAGCCACCTTCCGTCGCAGGCAGCGCCTGCCGGAACCAGAAGCTCCCCGCCCCATGACCGACATCGAAAATGATGCCGCGCTCGCGCGCCTCAAAGTAGAAATCCTGAGGTTTTTTGTCCTCGGTCAGCACCGGAAACTGCTGGGCATAGACATGCGTATGAATGTCGCCCGGCTGCATTTTCTTCAGCAGTTCCTGATAGGTGCGCTCCGGTCGCGGCCAGAAGTCCACCATCAGCGGCTTGTGACAGATCGCGGAAGCCTCCAGCGCACGATCTACCGCAGCCCAGGGAATATGGGTGTCATCCCACGGCTGATATGTCCAGTAATGCGCCGTTTTGATACCCACGCAGGTTTCCGGGTATGCCAGGACAATGGACGCCGCCAGTTCCGGGTCCATCTCCGCCATGTCCTGCTCGAAATCACCCAACATCCCGGATTTGACGATGTTGATAAAGGCAAAAATGCGTGTCTTCGCCTGATCGATCACCGTGCGCTTAAAATGCAGGAAATGTTTGGCCCCGGCAGTCCCTGTATCCACGACTGTCGTGACACCCGACCGGAACGAATGATGATCAGCCACGACGCTCAAACCTTCCGGCTCGCGCGTATGATAGACGTGCACATGAATATCGATCAGCCCAGGTGTGACGTACAAACCGGAGACATCGACTACCTTATCGGCCAGTGCCGGGTCGATTTGCGGAGCCACGCGCGCGATCTGACCGCTGCGGATGGCAACATCCATGACAGCGTTGACCTGGTTGGCCGGGTCGATGACGTGGCCGCCGTGCAGCAGGAGTTCATATTGTCCAGTTTCGTTCATAATATCCTCTTCGGCAGGTAACAGAATT
>JAIOHO010001158.1 GCA_019912905.1 Anaerolineae bacterium | reverse complement strand
GATGGGCTTCCTGTTCACGGGTGTCTGGTCTGTGCCGACCATTTCCGATATGACCGATGGTGAATGGAACCCCGGTGACGAATATGGTCTGGCGCTCATTCCTGGCCCAGAGTCAGGCATCACCGGTTCGACCAATGGCGGTTTCCATATGGCGATCGCCGCTGCATCCCAGCACAAAGCGGAAGCCTGCGAGTTTATCGCCTGGGCAACTTCACCGGAAGTGATGGCCGTCGCGACGAAGGATCACATCCCCACGCGAGTTTCTGCTCAGGAAACCGAATTCTTCCAGAATTACGTGGGTGATAACGACGCCACGCGTCTCTCGCTGGAACAGTCTGTATTTGGTGCTCCGCCGGTGTCCACGGTGGTTGAACTGCCAGAAATCGCGGATCTCGTCCTGCGCCAGTACAATCGTGCCGCCATAGGGGAAGTCAGCGCCGAGGATGCGTTGACCGAACTCGACCAGGAAATTACCGATCTGCTGTCCCGCCGCTAGAAGTGCATCAGCACAGGGGTCAGTGCTGCTGGCCCCTGTGTGCTTCCAACAATCTTATTCACTGGTGATTTTATGACGACATCAACCGAACCAGCTACCCGCCTGCAATACGAATCGGATGGCTTTACCATTCACTCGCAGCCTCTCCTGCCCAAAGCTGTGGTTGAGGCGGCGATCGAAGGAATGGATGCGGTCCGAGCAGGCCAATACGAGACAGGTATCCCTCCCCAGCCTTCTTCGTGGAATCCGGGCGATGACCCCAGCAAGCTCTGCAAAATCGAGATGCCCCAGATCACCAATCGCAGCATCATGGAACTGGTCAGTCATCCGGCACTGGGCGAACTGGCGGCGGCCATCACCGGGGCGTCGATGGTGCAGGTCTGGTGGGTCCAGCTTCTGTACAAACCCCCGGTCGAAAACTCAAAAGAAGCGATTGTAGGTTACCATCAGGATCGACAGTACTGGAATGTGTGGGACGACGACAGTGAGCTGTTTACTGCCTGGGTCGCGCTCAGCGACGTCCGCTCCGATTGCGGGCCGATGAACTTTGTGCCAGGATCGCATCGATGGGGACTGCTGAATCAGGGCGATTTCTTCCAGGACAAGAAGAATGAAATCCAGGTGCCGGAAGGAGAGGTATGGTCCGAAGTGACCGCGACTCTGCCACCCGGTGGGGTCAGCTTTCATCACTGTCTCACGTTTCATGGTTCAGGCCCCAATTATTCGAGCCGGCCACGCCGCAGTTTTGCGATTCACCTGCGCACGGACAAGTCCCGCCCCCGCCACGATCCGCCGGAGGGTCTGGCTCGCTTCATCGATAATCCCGATTACTGTCCGATCATTTTCGGAAAATAGAGCAGATGGACACTATTCTATGATTACGCCGGATTCGCGTACCCAGGCAGGCAGCAGAGCAGAGACAGCCGGATTCAGCCTGAAAAGATGGTGGCAGCGTTACCGGCTCCCCTATTTTCTGCTGCTTCCGGCAGTCGTGATCTTCGTGGCGATCATTCTGTATCCTGCCCTCAGCACCGTCTGGATCAGTTTCCACAAGGTTCAGCTGACCTCTGTCGAGGAGCCGTTTGTGGGCCTGAAGAACTATCAGATTATCCTGTCGTCGAGCCTGCTCCAGAAAGTCATAACCAATTCGTTCGTCTGGACCCTGAGTTCCATATTTTTTCAGTTTGTCATCGGGTTCAGTACGGCACTGATCCTTGACCGAATGAGCGGCGTAGGCAATTTTCTGCGGGGTATCCTGCTGCTGCCCTGGGTGATGCCGGGGATCGTGATTGCCTTTATCTGGCGGCTGATCCTCAGCCCGGATTGGGGAATTGCCAATCTATTCCTGATGCAGATCGGTGCCATCCACGAGAGTGTGGCCTGGCTGGCACGTCCCAGTACGGCCATGACCGCCGTCATTGTCGCTAACGTGTGGAAAGGGTTTCCCTTCTGGATGGTGACGATTTCAGCGGGCTTGAAAGGCATTAGCAGCGAGATTTACGACGCGGCAGCCGTCGATGGCGCATCCGGCTGGCGCATGATCCGGTACATCACCCTGCCTCTGCTGCGCTTCCCACTGTTTGTGACCTCGACTCTGGCCTTTATCTGGACCTTTAACTACTTCGACCTGATCTTCGGAATGACCCGGGGCGGCCCGCTGGATGCTACGCGGACCGTGCCGCTCTATATTTATGACACCGCATTCACCAGTTTCCGTATGGGAGAGGCCTCAGCCGGTTCCGTCCTGCTGCTAATCATGATGAGTGTCATCATCTTCATCTACGCCCGGTCCATGCGCGTTCAGGGAGGGCAAAGCTGATGCAGCACGCCGGTTCCAGATCGTTCTCCCTCGTCCGCCTGACCAGTTATGCTTATCTGGCGCTCATCGGGGTGTTTGCCATCTTTCCGTTCTACTGGATGCTCATCAATTCTTTGAAAGCGCCGAACGAGGTGTTCGCCATCCCGCCGACCTATTTCCCTTCAGAGGTCAGCTTCGACAGCTATACCAACCTGTTTGCTTCGAACTCGATGTTTCCACGCAACATGCTGAACAGCTTCATCGTGGCGACCAGCACCGCAGTGCTGGCAACCCTGATCGCCACCATGGCCGGTTACAGCTTCTCGAAGTTTCGTTTTCCGGGGAATCGACCCATATCCTATTCGCTTTTTCTGACCCAGATGTTCCCGGTTGCCGCGATTCTCGTGCCCCTGTTCATCATCTTTCAGCGCCTCGGCCTCTATAACACCCTGGGCGCGCTGATTCTGGCCGGGATGGCTTTTTCGGTGCCGGTCGCGATCTGGCTGATGATCGGCTTTTTCGACGCCATCCCCAGCGAACTGATCGACGCCGCGCTCATTGATGGCGCATCGCAGATCGGGGTGCTGTTCCGAATCATTCTCCCCATTTCCGTCAATGGCATCGTGGCGACCACGATGTATATCTTCATCAGTGCCTGGAGCGAGCTGCTGTTCGCTGTCACGTTCACCTCCAGCCGAGAACTGGCAACACTGCCGGTCGCACTCTCGAATTTCACCGGGCAGTATGGTACCGACTGGACTGGCATGATGGCCGCTTCGGTGCTGACCGCGCTGCCGGTTGCCATCATTTTCCTGTCATTGCAGCGTTTCTTTGTAGAAGGCATTACATCAGGCGCGGTGAAAAACTGACCGCTCAAGGAGAAGACATGACCCGGGCGACCCTGGCGTACATTCCAAGTTCGCATCTCGATTTGTTCTGGCTGGGAAATTACAAGACCTGTCTGGAGCGCGGCGCAGACGTCATTAAACAGTACGTGGAGCGCTGCCGGGAGCATCCAGAGGAAACTTTCTTACTGGAGACCGTCGTCTTTGCCGACTATTTTTTGCAGCGTTATCCAGAATGCCGCGCGGATTTCCTGCACCTGGTGGCTGCCGGGCAGATCGAAGTCGGTGCCGCCTACATCGACCGCTGGGAAACGCTCATTTTAGGCGAGTCCCAGATTCGAAATGTCCAGTTTGGCAAGCGCTGGTGCCAGCAGGTGCTGGACATCGACAACCCGATGATTACCCATCCAGACCTGCCTGCCATGATCCCGCAGATCGCTCAGATCTATTCTCAGGCCAATCTCAAATATTACGTGACATCGCGCAAGGTCTTTCGACATGGGCAGGTCTGGCGTCAGCAGTCGCCAGATGGCAGCACGCTGCTGGTTCTCAACTACCCCAGCCATTATGTCTTTGTGATCATGGATGCTTCGGATGTGCCGCCGGAGCTGCTCAAAAAGCTCTGGATGCCCCCCATTGAGTTGGAACCCGTGCTCGAAGGCTTTCCATTGGGCACCGTGCCTTTTGCGGGAGGGGCAGGGGACCTGGCAGGCCGGGAGACGTTCCGAGAGCGCTACGGGCAGAATCTCGAAGATTTCATCACTCTCTACCGCCGCCAGTACGACGATCTTAAGTTTGAATACACCCTGCCGTCGCGCGTCCTGGCTGACTATGAAACGCAGGCTGGGTTGCCCGTCCTTTCCGGCGAAATTCCGTCGGTCTGGGGAGTCGCACCCGACGAGGAAGTCAAGTTCTTCCAGCGCGACCGGCAGATTGAGGCGGCGCTGCTGACCGCGGAAACGCTGGCCGCTGCTGCGGAACACCTCAATCTGAGCTGGCGTCCGCCTGCCGCGGATTCCTGGCAGGGCACGTTTTTCGAGCAGGCTTTCTTCGCCCGCAAAGACCCGATTCAACCAGGCCAGGAACTGACCGAGTTGTGGCGGATGCATGTCTTTACCCAGGATCATAACGGTGGTGGGCAGGAAGGGGCTTTGAGCGCGTTCCAGAAGCGGGTGATTCAGGAACGCTGCCAGCAGTACATCGAAGAGCTGACCGCTCACACGC
Source organism: Anaerolineae bacterium (assembly GCA_019912905.1). Classification (GTDB taxonomy): domain Bacteria; phylum Chloroflexota; class Anaerolineae; order Aggregatilineales; family Phototrophicaceae. Next base: position 3,067 of record JAIOHO010001158.1, on the reverse strand, counting down.
TGGCGCAGCTGGGGCGCGGCCTCAACACCTCCGCGGAGGGGGTGCTGATATTCAACCCGCACGGGCACGCCTGGTCCGGGCCGCTCACGATGGAGGCCGACAACTGGCTCCCGGAGCACGATCTGGTGAATGCGGACGGCCAGCCCCTCCCCGTCCAGCACCTGGATCAGGGCCAGGTCATCATTCAGGCCGGGGATATTCCGGCGCTGGGTTATCGCTTTTATGCGTTCCAACCCGCGTCCACCCATCAAACCACGTCGCTGCCTCAGGTGGAACGCGATGCACAGACTTTGCGTCTGAGCAACGGCTATCTGGCGGTGGCCGTCGATCTGGCAACCGGCACGCTGACCCAGATTCTGGATGTAGCGCACGGCCAGGACTGGGGCCACGATCGGGCCGGGCATCTGTACACCATTACCGAAAGCGGACGAGATATTCCGACCCACGTCGCCGAAGATGCCCCGGTGGTTGAGCAGTCGCAAGCCTCGGTGGGCGCGGTGGAAAACGGTGATCTGTTCACGCAGGTCACCATCAGCAAACGGCTGCTCCAGTGCGAAGTGCAGCAGCAGCTGCGGTTGTGGCATCACGAAGCCCGGCTCGACCTCGAAACTCGCCTGTTCTGGTGGGGGGCGCATCACCAGCAGGTCCGGCTCGGTCTGCCTGCGGTTGCCCGGAAAGCGGACATCCATTATGGATCGCCCTTTTACGGCGTGGGCTGGACCGAAGTCGCCGAAGGTGCTGCGCCGCGCAATCCCGACGAGGTGTCGCCGGAGGAATATGAACGCTATCGGGAAGTTCAGGGCTGGGTACATCTTCGCAGCGCCCAGGGCGGCCTCCTGATCAGCACTTCGAATCCAGCCTTTTATCACGACGATGCTTATCTGGAAGCGGTGCTGCTGCGTTCGTCGCCGTCCTGTGGCGACCTGCGCTTCTTCTGGGAAAATGCCGGTGAACAAGTGTACCAGTTCATCCTGCGGCCCACTGACGCCGATTGGCAAACCGCCGATGCGCAGCGACAGGCAGCCAACGACTTTCGCCTGCCGGTCGCGCATCGCGTCACCGGGGAGGCAGGGCCGCTGCCCCTGGAAAACAGCCTCCTGCAAGTCGATGGCGCACTGCTTTCCGCGCTCTACCCCGGACAGGACCCCGGTCAGACCGTGGCGCGTTTTTATGAAACGAAGGGCGCAAGCGCGCATGTAACCTTGTCGGGTTCACTGGCCGAAGCCGAGGCATCCGCCGTTAATTTCCTCGAAAACCCGGCAGACTCGCTCCAGGGGACCGTGGGCCAATGGGAAGTTGACCTGACTCCCTGGCGCATTCAGACAATCTTATTCCGGAAATAATCAGGGTATCAGGAAGAAACGAGATGAAACTAGGATTAGGCCTCTACCGACACATGCTCACTCGCGATAATTTTCGGTTTGCGCGGCAGGCCGGTGCCACCCAGATTGTGGCTCATCTCACCAATTATTTTCACGATGACCCCAATATCCCCACCACAGGCGATCAGGGTTGGGGAGAAATTGAAGATGATCGCCAGGTCTGGACCTATGAAGGTTTGAGCGAAATCAAGGCTGCGATCAATGCGGAAGGTCTGGAACTGGCAGCGCTGGAAAACTTTAATCCGGCTCACTGGTACGATATTTTGCTGGACGGCCCCTGCAAAGATGAGCAGATGGAATTTATCAAGCAAATTATCCGGGACATGGGCCGTGTCGGGATTCCGGTGATGGGGTACAACTTCAGTATCGCTGGTGTGTGGGGCCACGTTCAGGGGCCGTATGCCCGGGGGGATGCGGTGTCGGTCGGTTTCCTGGGGGTGGATGGACCGCAGGAAACCCCCATCCCAAAAGGCATGGTCTGGAACATGGTCTACGATTCGGACGCCCCGTCTGGCTCCATCGGCACGGTAACCTCGGAGCAGCTATGGCAGCGCCTGACAGATTTTCTGAAAGAGGTGCTGCCGGTGGCTGAAGAGGCCGGTGTCCGTTTGGCGGCACACCCGGACGACCCACCCATGCCGACCCTGCGCAATACGGCGCGACTGGTGTACCAACCGCACTATTATCAGCGCCTGCTCGATCTCGCACCCAGCCCCCACAACGCGCTGGAATTTTGCATTGGCTCGCTGGCCGAAATGACCGAGGGCGATATTTACGACGTGGTCGATCATTACAGCAAGCAGGATGCGATCGGCTACATCCACTTTCGGAATGTGCGTGGCAAAGTGCCGCAGTATCACGAAGTCTTCGTGGATGAAGGGGATGTCGACATGGTTCGTGTCATGCGGATTCTGAAGAAGAATGGGTATGCGGGCGTGCTGATTCCGGATCATACACCCCAGATGATCTGCGCTGCGCCCTGGCACGCCGGCATGTCGTATGCGATGGGATATATGCGCGCCGTCATGCGCCTGCTTGAAGTTGAGGATTAGCGCGTGGCGAGGTTGGCAGGCAAACGTGCGCTGGTGACAGGGGGCAGTCGAGGCATCGGGGCTGCCATCTGTCGCCATCTCGCCGCTGAAGGCGCAAGCGTGGCAATCAACTATGTTGCCAGCGCCAGCCGCGCTCAGACTCTCGCTGATGAGCTGAACCACGCAGCCGGGATCGAGGCCGCGTTTGCAGTCCAGGCCGATATTCAGCACGAAGCGGCGGTCGATGCGATGGTCAGACAGGTCGTCGAACAGTTTGGTGGTATCGACATTCTCATCAACAACGCCGGGTATGAGTCGACGGTCTCTGCAATTGATCTGAGTGTGGACGAATGGGATCGGGTGCTGAACATCAACCTCCGGGGTGCATTTTTGTGCGCGCGGACGGCGGCCAGATTCATGATTGCCCAGCGAACAGGCGGCGTCATCATCAACAATTCATCGATTCACGATTCCATTCCCCGCCTGGGGCTGGCCCATTATTGTGCTTCAAAGGGCGGTCTGGAAATGCTGATGAAGACCCTTGCCCTGGAATGGGCCGAATTTAATATTCGCGTGCTGAATGTCTCGCCCGGAGCCATCGAAACCGAGATGAACCGGGAGGAAATCGCTGCGTTTGGCCGCGAGAAATTTGAT
>JAIOHO010001157.1 GCA_019912905.1 Anaerolineae bacterium | reverse complement strand
GCGCAGTATGTCTGGGTCAGTGGAGACTTTCTGAGCGAGCAGCAGGTCGCGCCCTGGTCGGAGCTGCCGCTGTGGTTGCCGGAGACGGAGTGGGCCACGACGGACATTCGCCGCGCGCTGGCCGTCGGGCTGACCTTCCGGGCATTGGCGGAGACGGCCCGCGACACGCTGCGCTGGACTGAGCAGCAACCTGCTCCTGGGGCACCCCGCGCCGGGCTGACTGCCGAGCGCGAAGCCGAACTGCTGGCGGCCTGGGCACAGCGCTGATTGGACGAGTTGGTAAATGAAAGAAGCCCGCGAATGGGGCGGGCTTCGGAAAAGTCAATCCACTCCCGTTAGGCAGTCGCGCGGCTGGAAGGCTGCTGCGGGGTGGATTGGTGATGCTGCCGCAGCCGCAGCGCCAGACCGATGAACGTCGCGCCGAAAAAGATGGCGTAGAAGCCGATCAGCCAGGCAAGCGCCAGCGCACCAGCACCTGGGAAGAGAAACACATAGATGCCGAAGACGACGGACAGCAGGCCGCTCAGACCGAGCCACCATTCATTGTCGATTTCTTTGCGCAGGCGGATGGCGCTCATGATTTCGGTGATTCCGGTTAGAACAGACCAGGCGGCGATGACCAGCAGCAGCGTGACGGCAGCGATTTCCGGCCAGAACAGCGCGATCAACCCGGCGACGACACCGACAGAACCTTCCAGCAGGTGCATCCACCAGCGCGGATCACTGGCCCGGCTGGAAAATGACGTGAAAATGGCCGCTGCGCCGTCCACGATGGCATATGCCCCGAAGAAGGCCACCAGCAGCACCAGCGTCAGCGCCGGGGCCAGCAGAGTCAGCAGCCCGAAAGCGATCGCCAGGATGCCGCGTATCAGGAACAGCCACCAGTTTTTTGAGAGCGAGGTCAACATGTGCTCCTCCGTTTCCCTTTTCTTGGGCAGAACATGAAAAGGCGTACCATATGCTGCACCTTGTTCATATGGTTATCTTTATAACGATCTTTATTAAAGCAAATGGTTGTAAGAATAACGTCAATGCAAGCACAGAAATTTGTCTCAATTGCGGGTAGGTGCGCCAGCGGCTCAAATCGGGTTCACGCGCGTGACGGTCACAGTACGCAGGCGATCGCCGGACGCTCGATTGGGGTCACACCGGACGCAGCGACTCGCTATTGACGCTCCTTTATTTGTCAGGCAACATGATAGTCGGGTGTAAGGCCGCACGGTGACAATATCACCGGTCAATCAATTAATCAGAAAGAAGCGCTATGCTGGACAGGAAAGATCATTCCGATCCGAGGACCCCGCGTGATTACCTGCGCCTGTTCTCGACGGGCTTTGCAATGGGATCAGCCGATCTGGTGCCGGGGGTTTCCGGCGGCACGATGGCATTTATCCTGGGTGTTTACGAAGACCTACTGAATGGCATCAAGTCGTTTAATCTGAAAGCGATCAAACTCGCACTGGCGCTGCGTCTCAAAGAGCTGCTGGCGCATATCCCGCTGCGCTTTCTGATCGCCCTGGGGTTAGGGATCGGGACGGCGGTGCTGACCCTGTCCAATTTCCTGAGTTCGACGCTGGCCGACCCAACAGGCCGCGTCTTCCTGTTCGCCTTTTTCTTCGGCCTGGTGATCGCCTCGGTGGTGGCGGTAGGCGGTAAAGTCAAGTGGTCGCCGTTGACCCTGGTGGCATTGGTGGTGGGCGCGGTGGTGGCCTTTGCCATCGTCAACCTGACCCCGGCCTCAGCGGAATCGACGCCCTTGAACCTGTTCGTCGCCGGGATGATCGCCATCTGCGCCATGATTCTGCCCGGCATCTCCGGCTCCTTTATCCTGCTCATCATGGGCCATTACGATAACGTCCTCAGCGCCGTCAGCAACCGCGAAATCCTGACTCTGGTGGTGGTCGCGGCGGGCTGCGCAGTCGGCATCGTGATTTTTTCGCGCGTGCTGAGCTGGCTGCTGAAGCGTTATTATCAGCTCACGGTCGCGCTGCTGGTCGGGTTTATGATCGGGTCGCTGTGGAAAGTCTGGCCGTGGAAGGAATGCATCGTCAGCGACGTGGACCGGCATGGTGACTTCCGCTGCTTGCAGGAGGCCAATCTGCTGCCCCAGGATGGCAGCCAGATCGCCATCGCCATCGGGCTGCTGCTGGCCGGGTTCCTGCTGGTCAGCGTCCTCGATCATCTGCAATCCGGCGGTAATCCGCTGTTCAGCCTGTTCTGGCGCAGACCTCAGGTTGCCCCAGAATCCTAAGGCGACCATGACCGCGAAATTGATGCGCCGCCGCGACCTCTGGCCCCTGGCTTTGCTGGTTGCGGCGGCGTTTTTGCGCTTCAGCTACTGGATGGACATCGAGCACAACGTCGATCAGGCGTATCCCATCTGGCAGGCGCTGCGCACCCTGGAACATGGGGAATTCCCGCTGGTCGGGCAGGGCACGTCGGTGCTGTTTGCCAATCCTGCCCTCACTGGCTATCTGTACCTGCCGATTATTGCGGTCACCCGTTCTCCCCTGGGGGCCTATCTGCTGGTCATTACGCTCAACAGCCTGGCGGTGCCGCTGACCTATCGCGCTGTGCGGGGACTGCTGGGACCGCGTGCGGCATGGGTCGCCGCCGTCCTGATGGCCGTGAATCCCTGGGTGATCGAGTACAGCCGGGCGACCTGGGTGCAGAGTCTTCTGCCCTTTTTTATGAGTCTGCTGGCCTGGCTGTGGTGGCCGGTCTTTACCGGGCAGACTCGCAGACCCGGACGGCGCGTCCTGGGCGGGATGATTGCCCTGATGCTGCTGACTCAAACCTACCTGCTGGCCTATCTCATGCTGGCTCCGCTGGCGGTTCTGCTGCTGATTTTCCGGCGGTGGATTCCCTGGAAAGCGCTGCTGGCGGGAGGCACAATTTTCGCCGCGGCGTCGCTGGCCTACGGCGCGGGGCTGCTGCGGCAGATCGACACCCTACAGCAGGAGGTGAGCAGTTTCGCATCGGCTCCGGCGCACCTGAACGCGGAAGCCTGGAATCATGCCGTTCGGCTGATCAGCGGGGCCGATTACCCGCTGGCACGCGGCCAGGAGGCTCCCCTCGTGGATTGGGCGCTGCGCCAGGACCTGACGCAAATCGCCCATTACGGAATTCTGCTTCTTCTCCTGGCGGGACTGCTGCTGGCGCTGAATGCCCTGCGCAGCGGTCTGCGGCGCGACTCGGCGGCGATTCTGCTGGTGTGGTTTGGCCTGCCGGTGCTGTTGATGAGTGATGTCGGCCAGCGAGTCCACCCGTTTTACCTGCTGCTGACCCTGCCTGCCGGGTATGCGCTGGTGGGCTGGACCTTTGCCGCGCTGCCAGGCCCCCGCTGGCGGACCGGGTTGGCCGCGCTTTTGGTTCCCTTCAGCCTGCTGATGATCGTCAACAGCCAGCGCTTCGCCCAGGAAACTGCTGCGCATCCGGGAGCCGATGACCTGGGGGCGCTGCCGCTGAACGTGGGCATGCACTTGGGCCGCCTGATTACGGATCATCTGCCGCCGGAGGGCATCGTCTATGCCGAAGTGGACGAATGGACGCTCAACAGCCTGGCCGGGACGACGTTCCCGCTGCTGCGCGATACGCGCGCACCGGGGTTCAGCATCGTGCCGCGTTCCGGTGGCATCTATGTCTATCCGCATGCCAGCCTGCCATCCGATTGGAGCGGCCCCTGTTTTACCACCACCCACGAACGCCTGACGCTGGCGGATGGAGTCGTGCTGACGGTGGATGCCTATCCGGTGGATGCGGTCCAGCAGGTTCTGCCGCAGCACGTGCTGAAATTATCGAGCGAGGACGGGCTGACACTGCTGGGGTATGATCTGGAACGGCCCACCGCCGCAAGCCCGGCGATTGAGGGGACCTGCCCGGCGCTGGCCGAACGCGGCATCCGGCTGACGACCTACTGGCAGGTCGAGGCGCTCCAGCCTGAAACCGCAGCGTGGTACTTTGCGCCGTTCGTGCAGGTGTACGATGCGGCGGGCATGCAGTTATCGGTCATCCAGGGCGCGATGGTGCCGGGGCGAGAATGGCGCACAGGGGATGTGCATGTCCAGCGGATGCTGCTCCCGCCGGAGGCCGCCAGCGTCAGGATCGGCCAGTATGATGGCTCACGCCAGCGCAACCTGATCTTCCTGCCGGATTACACGCCGTTGATCGACATCCCCGTCGCGTAATGGAATCCCGTTAGAGCATTAGGGGAATCGCGCGGGGTGTGTTATAAACTCCCTCCGTGAGGTGAACAAACCCCACCCGGAGCCAAGACTCATCTCCCTCTGGTCTTCCCAAAGATGTTCCTGAATTTGAGGAGAAAATGACCATGACAAAAGTCGTCGTGACCGGCGGCAGCGGCAAAGCAGGCCGCGCGGCGATTCGTGAACTGCTCGAACATGATTATGACGTCATCAACGTGGATGTGATGCGACCAGCCGAAAACCTCGTACCGTTTTATCAGGTCGATCTGACCGATTACGGCATGACGGTGGCGGTGCTGCATGGTGCAGATGTGGTGGTCCACATGGCCGCCAATCCTGCGCCGGATAACAATCCGCTGGAGGGCGCAGAACGCTTCTACGGCAACACGATGAGCACCTATCACATTTTTAATGCCGCCTGTAAGCTGGGCATCCAGCGTGTGGTATGGGCCTCCAGCGAAACGACCCTCGGCCTGCCGTTTGACGATCCGCAGCCGGAATTCGTGCCGATCGACGAAAGCCACACGCTCTATCCGAATTCCAGCTACGCGCTTTCGAAGGTCGTCAGCGAAGAGATGGCGCGCCAGTTCTACCGCTGGTCAGGTACGTCGTTCGTGGGCCTGCGCTTCTCGAACATTATGAGCGGGCGTGAAGCTTATGAGCGCTTCCCATCGTTCTGGGATGACGCGCACAAGCGCAAGGGAAACCTGTGGGGGTATATCGATGATCGGGATGTAGCCCAGGCCTGCCGTAAAGGGATCGAAGCGGATGTGGTCGGCGCGGAGGCGGTCATTATTGCCGCAGGCGATACGGTCATGAATCGGCCCAGCCGTGACCTGATGGCAGAGGTTTATCCGGGTGTGCCGGTGCGGACCCTGACTCATCCATTTGGCACCCTGTTGAGCAATGAAGGCGCGAAACGGGCCATTGGCTATGAGCCGCAGCATTCGTGGCGCGAGTTTCTATCGATCTGATCGGGTGTGGACTGCGCGGGGCTTTCGCAGAATCAGGGTGTGCTTATAAAACAATTTTGTGGGCAATTTAAGGATTTGTTACAGGGTCGATGGCGACGTAACTTCTTTGTCGCAGAATTGTTATACTTTTGTACGCTACCAGATTGAGCAGGAGAAAGCAACAATGCGTATTCTGATTCTGGGGGGAGATGGCTATCTCGGCTGGCCGCAGGCGCTGTACCTGTCCAATAAAGGCCATGAGGTTGCCGTCTTCGATAACCAGACCCGCCGCCAATTCGATCTCAAGCATGGTTTTGAAAGCCTGCTTCCGATCAGGATGCTGCACCGGCGTGTCGAGCGTTGGGCTGAACTGACGGGTAAGACCATTAAAATATACAGCGGAGATACCACGCAGTGGGACTCGCTGGCCGGGGCATTTCAGGACTTTCTCCCCGAAGCGGTGGTCCATTTTGCCGAGCAGCGTGCCGCGCCCTTTTCGATGATCGACCGCGAGCACGCTTTTTATACCCAGTATAACAACGTCCTGGGCACCCTCAACGTGCTCTATGCCATCAAGGAAATCGTGCCGGACTGCCATCTGGTCAAATTGGGGACGATGGGTGAGTACGGGACGCCCAATATCGACATCGAAGAAGGCTTTATCGAGATCAACCACAAAGGCCGCACCGATGTCCTGCCCTTTCCCAAGCAGCCCGGTTCCTTCTATCACCTGAGCAAGGTGCACGACTCGCATAACATCCAGTTCGCCTGCAAAATCTGGGGCATCCGTTCGACCGATCTCAACCAGGGCATCGTCTATGGTGCCGACACCTATGAGAGCGTACTCGACCCGGATCTGGCGACCCGCTTCGATTATGACCAGATCTACGGCACGGCGCTGAACCGCTTCGCTATCCAGGCTGCCATCGGTTATCCCCTGACCGTTTACGGCACCGGCGGCCAGACGCGCGGCTACATCAACATCAAAGACACGGTGCGCTGCATCGAGCTGGCGATTCAGTCCGAGCCGCAGGCGGGTGAATTCCGCGTCTTCAACCAGATTACCGAGTGGTTTTCCATCAACGATGTCGCCGACAAGGTCGTGCGTGTGGGCAACCGCATGGGGTTGAACGTGCAGTGCCACAGCCTGGCGAACCCGCGCGTCGAAGCAGAGAATCACTATTACAATGTGGTGCATACCAAACTGCTTGATCTGGGCCTGGAACCGCATCTGCTGGACGACAACGAGATCGAGCACATGATCAGCCTGGCCCTGGCGAATCAGGACCGCATCGACCGGCGCATGATCCTGCCGACTGTGAACTGGCGGGAGGCCGAGAATGATGTCAAGCGCGTCGAGGAAGAATTTGCGAATTAAGCGCCTTTTCGTCGCCACGACCGCGTCAGTAAGAACCCCTGGCGGAGCATACCTCCGTCAGGATTCCATTTTTGGGGAGAGAATATGGACTTGCTGACTGTGCTGTTGGTGGTGATTGTCAGTTATGTGATCGGGTCGTTTCCCAGCGCCTATCTTGCGGGCCGCTGGAATGGCATCAATATCTTTGAACTGGGCAGCGGCAATATGGGGGCGACCAACACCCTGCGCACCTTGGGTTTGAAGTGGGCGCTGGTAGTCCTCGCCATCGATCTGGGCAAAGGTGTCTTTGCCGTATTCCTCAGTGCACGGCTGGTGGACCCGGTGGTCCTGTCGCATGCCTCCGCCAGCGTCATCAGCGCGGTTGCAGTGGTGGTTGGGCACAACTGGTCGCTGTTTGCGTCGCTGCTGACCGGGACGATCCGGGGGGGCAAGGGCGCGGCGACGGCTGCCGGAACCTGGCTGATTTTGATGCCCGTGCAGATTCTGTTTATTCCGGTGATCGTCATGGTCATTACCATCGCCAAGACACGTTATATGTCGCTGGGCGTGCTGCTGAGCGTCCTGACCGCCGGGATTCTGATCGGAGTCATGATCGTGCAGCGCCAACTGGATACGATTTACGTGGTGTATTATCTGGTGGGGGCGCTGATTGTGTACCGTTTTCGCGATAACATCAAACGACTGCTGGCGGGCAACGAACGCCGCATCGGAGACAGTGTGCAGATTTAGAGGTGTCTATGTCGAGTAAATTGCGCCTGGCGATTTTCACCGAAACCTTTCTCCCCAAAGTCGATGGCATCGTCACCGTGACCTGCATTTTACTCGATCACCTGCGCAGTGTCGGCGTGGAGGCGATCGTCTTTGCGCCTGGCCCTCACCCGGAGGAATATGCCGGGCATCGTGTGATTTCGGTCCCCGGCGTACCCCTTCCGATCTACCCGGAAGTGACGATGGCATTACCTGGGCAGCGGTCGCGGGAAATCCTCGAAGATTTCGATCCGACCCTTGTCCATGTGATGAACCCGGTGCTGACCGGCCTCAAAGGGATGCGCTTTGCCCGCAGCCTGCGCAAGCCGCTGGTGGCCTCCTTTCAGGCGCACCTGATGGAGATGGTGCGCTTTTACGGTCTGGGCGCACTTCAGGAACCCCTCTGGTATCTGCACCGCTACGTGTACCGGAAGGCAGATTACTGTCTGGCCCCCTCCCGGCGCATCGTCTCGGAACTGGAATCCAAAGGTTTCGGGCAGGTGGGGCTGTGGCGGCGTGGGGTCGATGTACGGCGCTTCTCGCCAGACTATGCGGACCCGGCCATGCGCGAGGAACTGAGCGGTGGCAACCCCGACAAGGTGCTGCTGCTGTCGGTTGGTCGGTTGGCCCCGGAAAAGCAGGTCGAGCAGATTCTGCCGGTGCTCGATGCCGTGCCCAACACACACCTCGCCATCGTCGGCGACGGCCCGCATCGCCCCAAACTCGAAGAAGTCTTCGCGGGCCGCTCGGTCACCTTTACCGGCTATAAATCCGGCGTCGAACTCAGCCGGGCGTTTGCGTCAGCCGATATGTTCCTTTTCCCCTCCTCGCCTATCGAAACCTTCGGACTGGTGGCCGCAGAAGCATTGGCCTCCGGCATCCCGGTGGTCAGCAGCAACGTCGGCGGTGTGCCGGAAATCATCGAACCGGGTGTCAACGGCTATATGTTCGAGCCGAACGATACCGCTGCGATGGTGGCCCAGGTGCGAGAGCTGGCCGAAAACCCGGAACGACGCCGGGCGATGGGTCATGCCGCGCGGGAAGCGATGTGTGCGCGATCGTGGGCCGAAGTCATGAACGAACTGCTGTATACCTACGAGCGCGTCATCGAAGCCCATCATCGTCGGCAGGCCATGCTGAACTAACCGCCATGCGTGCGATTCTGGGTGTCCTCCTGCTGCTGGCATCCTGCCCCTTCACCTGGATTGCCACGCTTCCCCCACCTGAAATCGTGACCTTCACCGGCGGCGAGCAGGTGATTATGTCCCACGTGCCCTACGCAGGATTTAGCTGGCAGACGCGTCATGCCACCTCCGTCAGCCTCGAGTCCGGTCGAATCGAAAATGGAGTTTTTTATCCCGGCGGCTGGTATTACGACGATGGACTGCCACCCGATGGCTCCGGCGGATTTACGATGAAGATCGACAATTATGCCGCCCGCCTGTGCATCCGCAACTCGTACAGCGAACCGGTCTGCCTGGTGTGCGACCCTACCCTGGAAGGAGGCTGTGGGTAGCTACTCGGTTTTGATCACCTGAGTTTTGCGTTTGAGGACCTTCGTATCCGGGTGCAGGCCGATCAGCCAGTCGGCCAGCAGATTGGTGGCCGCATGAATCCCGGTAGTGGGACGCGGGTGGCCGATCATGCTCAGTTGCAGCGTGTACTCGTCTGGCCTCTCCCGTGCGACCAGCGTCAGCGCGACCCGCTGGTCGATAGTCGGCTCCTTGACGTAGATATCGAACAGCAGCGCTCGTTCCCCCAGGTAAATGAAACTGATGTTAATGTGCGTGTCGCCATAAGCGTACTCGATCGGCTGGAAGGCGGCACGCATCGCCTCCAGAGACAGCGGCGTTTCGAAGACCACGTGCGGCATAGGCAGCTCCTGAATCACCGGCACCGGCGGCGCGGGCTGATGGTTGCGCTGATAGGCGAAGTAATAACAGGCGCGCCCTTCCTGGCGGGCCTTGCGCTCGTACTTGGTCACGACGCGCCCGTCCATCGTATTTGCCCAGGGCGTATCCAGCCGGTTATCCAACCCTGGAGTAGCAGCCAGCAGGTCAGCCGCCATGACCGCATAATCGTGGATATCGGTTGCCAGGTACAGGCGGCCTTCCGGTTTGAGGCGGCTCACCAGGGCGTCGAGGGTATCGCGCTGCATCAGACGGCGGTGTTCGTGGCGCGTCTTGAACCAGGGATCGGGGAAATTGATGTGCGCCTCGTCCAGTGTGCCCGGCTCGAACAGGTGATGCAGGGCAGTTTCGGCAGGCGTGTGGATGACGCGCACGTGATGCAGATTGTGCCGCTGAAGGCGATCTTCGACCAGAGTCAGGCAGCGGTTGGAAATTTCCAGGCCGATGATGCTGGCGTCGGGGTGCTGGCGGGCCAGGTGCAGCAGAAAATCGCCGTGACCGAAGCCGATTTCGAGGATCAGCGGACGAGCTGCGCCCAACAGGGCCGCCCAATCGACCGGCCAGGGCAGCATCTGGCTGTTGAGTTTTTGCGGGTGCGCGGTGTCTGAACTCATCACCGCAGCATTGTAGTCGATGGACGCCGAGATGTTAAGCCGCAGCACGGTTTCACGCTAGGCCGCGCTGGTGACGAGTCGTGGGCGTGCCAGGCGGTAGATCATAACCACCAGGACGATGGTCAGCAGCAGCCCGGCGATGCTCACCGCCAGATAGCCGCCGCTGGCAAACAACGGACCCGCACTCAGGCTGCCCATCCCCGCCACCAGAAATACCAGCGAGTCGT
>JAIOHO010001156.1 GCA_019912905.1 Anaerolineae bacterium | reverse complement strand
CTTCAGGACCTGCTGGCGAATACGCCCTACGATTACCTCGGCAGGGTGACCGACGACGGCAGTCTGACGGTTCAGGCGGGTGATCGGACACTGTTCGATCTGCCGGTAGCGGACCTGGAAGCGGCCTGGCGCGGCGATCTTTTCGCGGGGGATCAGCCTTCCGTGTCCAGGGCGAGGCAAGCCTCGCCCCTACCGGCTCGACGTGAAAGGGCAAAGCAGCCTCCGCGCGTCCTCATCCTGCACGCCAACGGCACCAACCGCGACCGGGAAGCGGCGCTGGCCTGCGAACTGGCGGGCGGCGTACCGGAAATTTTGCATGTCAATCAGATTCTGAGCGGCGAAAAGCACCTGCTCGATTATCACATGCTGGTCATCCCCGGCGGCTTTTCCTACGGCGATGACCTGGGGGCGGGGGCGCTGTGGGCGCTCGACCTGCATAACCGCTTCAGCGACGCAGTGAGGCAGTTTGTCGAATCCGGTCGCCCGGTGCTGGGCATCTGCAACGGCTTCCAGGCGCTGGTGAAAGCGGGCTTGCTGCCGGGCGCGGATTTTCTGAACGGTGGGTCGCGCGCTGTGACCCTGACTCACAACGAAAAACATCGCTTTGAGTGCCGCTGGGTGTATCTGAAGCCCAACCCGGCGAATCGCAGCCTGTTTATCGACGGGCTGGACGAATGGATTTACTGCCCGGTGGCGCACGGCGAAGGCCGCATGGCCGCCCGCGATCAGGCGGCGCTGGACGCGCTGGAAGCCGAGGGGTTGATCGCCCTGAGTTACGTCGAAGCAGACGGCTCTCCGGCAGCTTATCCGGGCAACCCCAACGGATCAGCGCTCGGTATCGCCGGGCTGACCAACCGGGCGGGCAACGTCATGGGACTGATGCCGCACCCCGAAGATCACATCTTCCCCTGGCAGCACCCACGCTGGCACCGGGGGGATGGTGGATTATCGGGTCTGCGGCTGTTCGAAAACGCAATCCAGAATGCATAGGGTAAGGAGAACTGTGAAGTGCTGACGCATGAAGAACTGGTGCAGGCGGTGCCCCACGCATTAACCGCTGTGGACCTGGCCGGATGGGGCGAGAAGCAGTCCGGCAAGGTTCGAGATATTTACAGCCTGGGCGACCAGCGGGTGCTGATCACGACGGACCGCGTGTCGGCCTTTGACCGGGTGCTGGGCGCGATTCCGTTCAAGGGGCAGGTGCTCAATCAACTGAGCGCCTGGTGGTTCGAACAGGTGGCCGACGTGGTTGCGAATCACGTCCTCGCCGTGCCGGACCCCAACGTGACGGTCGCGCGCGAAGCCGACGTGCTGCCGGTCGAGGTGATCGTGCGCGGGTACATCACCGGCGTGACCTCGACCTCGCTGTGGACGCTCTACGACAAGGGCGAGCGGACCCCCTACGGCATTCCGCTGCCGGATGGTTTGCAGAAGAACGATCCGCTGCCGACGCCGATTATCACGCCGACGACCAAAGCCACCGGCGGCGCGCACGATGAACGCCTGACGCGGGCCGAAATCCTCGAACGCGGCATCGTCGAACCGTCGCTGTGGGAGCAGGTCGAAACGGCGGCGCTGGCGGTGTTCGCGCGCGGGCAGGAAGTGGCACGCAAAGCCGGGCTGATCCTGGTCGATACCAAGTACGAATTTGGCCTGATCGACGGGCGGCTGGCGCTGGTCGATGAGGTGCATACGCCGGATTCCAGCCGCTACTGGATCGCGGATACGCTTCAGCCGGGGCAGGAGCCGCAGAACTTCGATAAGGAATTCCTGCGCCTGTGGTTTGCCGAACGGGGCTATCGGGGCGAAGGCCAGCCGCCGCAGATGCCCGCCGACTTCATCGCCCAGGCTGCCGCACGCTACATTGCCGCCTATGAACGCCTGACCGGGCTGGAATTTGCCTCCGGCGAGCAGCCCGTTGCCGATCGGGTGGCCCGCGCGCTCGACGCCTATCGCGCCACCGCATAGAAAAGGCATACAGGTCTCATGTCCTCTCTGGTCGTCATTTTGATGGGTTCTGGTTCGGATAGGGAACATGCTGAGGCGATTGCGTCGGCGCTGGCGAAATTCGGGATCACGGCGGAGCTGCGTATCGGCTCCGCCCACAAGACCCCGGCGCACGCGCTGGCGATCCTCGAACACTACGAAGCCGACCCGCGCCCGAAGGTGTACATCACCATCGCCGGGCGGTCGAACGCGCTCAGCGGGTTTGTCGATGCCCAGGTATCGGCCCCGGTGATCGCCTGCCCGCCATCGTCGTCCAGCTTTGGCGGGGCGGATATTTACTCGTCGCTGCGGATGCCGGGCGGGGTGGCCCCGGCGGTCGTGCTGGAACCGGCCAATGCCGCGCTGCTGGCGGCTAAGATTCTCGCGTTGGGCGATGCGGACGTGAAAGCGCGCGTGGTCGCTTTGCAGACCGACAACCGTGACAAAGTTCTGCGGGATGATGCGGCGCTTCAAAGCGCCCGCACTGAGGAAGCATGATGCTCAATGTTGAGCAGGATCAGGATTTAGACGCTTATCTGGACGACAAGCCGCGCGAGGAGTGCGGTGTGTTTGGGATTTATGCGCCTGGCCGCGAGGTGGCGCGCCTGTCGTTCTTCGGCCTGTTTGCTCTCCAGCATCGCGGGCAGGAAAGCGCGGGCATTGCCACCTGCGATGGGCATCGCGCCTACAGTCACAAGGGCATGGGGCTGGTATCGCAGGTGTTCAATGAGGATAACCTGGCCCCCCTGATCGGTCACATGGGCATCGGCCACAACCGCTACTCGACCACCGGCGGCGTGCACATTCGCAATGCCCAGCCGTACATCATCGAAACGATGTTCGGGCCGCTCGGCGTGGCGCATAATGGCAACCTGACCAACGCCCTGCAACTGCGCCAGATGCTCTTGCAGCGCGGCGTCGGCCTGATGTCCTCGACCGATACCGAGATGATGACTCAGATTCTGGCTGCGCCGGTCGATCTGTGGAATCAGAACGGGATGCACGTCGAAGACAGCGACGATCACTGGATTCCGCGCATCCGCGCCCTGATGCAGATTGTCGATGGGGCCTACTCGCTGGCGATCCTCACCGGGGATGCCATCTATGCCGTGCGCGATGCCTACGGCCTGCGCCCGCTGTCGCTTGGCAAACTGCCGGAAGGGTACGTGGTCGCGTCGGAAACGTGCGCCTTCGGGACCATCGGCGCGCAGTTTGTGCGCTACATCGAGCCGGGTGAGATCGTGCGGCTGGATGCCAGCGGCGTCACCTCGTTCAAGGGGCTGGAACCGCGCCGCCGGGCGCTGTGCGTGTTCGAATACGTCTACTTCGCCCGTCCCGATTCGCTGCTGGACGGGCAGGTGATTCATCAGGCGCGCCAGAATATGGGGCGGCGGTTGGCGGAAGAATGCCCGGCGGACGCCGATATGGTCATCCCGGTGCCGGATTCGGCCACTCCTGCCGCGATCGGTTACAGCCTGCAATCCAATATCCCCTTCAGCGAAGGGCTGACCAAGAACCGCTATATCGGGCGCACCTTTATCCAGCCGGATAACGCGCTGCGCCAGCAGGGGGTGCATCTCAAGTTCAATGCGCTCACCTCCAACCTGGCCGGGAAGCGCGTCGTACTGGTCGATGATTCGATCGTGCGCGGCAACACCGCCGGGCCGCTGGTGCAGCTGCTGCGCGACGGCGGGGCCACCGAAGTGCACGTGCGCGTGTCCTCACCCCCGGTGCGGCACCCGTGTTTTATGGGCGTCGATATGGCGACGTATAAAGAGCTGATTGCCCACAACCTCGAAATTCAGGAGATCTGCGACCACATCGGCGCGGACAGTCTGGATTACCTGAGCCTGCCGGGGATGCTCGACGCCATCAGTCAGACGGTCGGCTTCAAGAACACCTACTGCACCGCCTGCTTCTCCGGTGACTATCCTATCAATATCCCGGACTGGCTGTTTGAAACTGAGCGCAACAAGCTTCAATTTGAATGGATGTAGGGCGCGTGATGGCAAGTATAAACGGCGCGAAGGTGCTGGTCATCGGCTCGGGCGGGCGGGAACATGCCCTGGCCTGGGCTTTATCACGTTCGCCGCAGGTCGAGCAAGTCTACGTCGCGCCGGGGAACGCCGGGACAGAATGGGCGGCCCACCCCGCGCGGACCGGGTTACAGC
>JAIOHO010001155.1 GCA_019912905.1 Anaerolineae bacterium | reverse complement strand
GCTTCGCGCAGATCGGTAATGCGCGAATTGGTGCAGCTCCCCAGGAAGACGACATCCACCGGCTTGCCGAGCAGACTCTCGCCTGGCTGGAGGTCCATGTAGCGCAGCGCCTTGTCCAGCGCCAGCTTCGCCGACGGGTCCTGGAGCCGGTCCGGGTCGGGGACCTGATCGACGATGCGCATGCCCATCCCCGGATTGGTGCCGTAGGTAATCATCGGGGTCAATTCATCAGCATTGAGCACGACTTCCTGATCGAAGGATGCCCCCTCATCGGTTGGCAGCTTGCGCCATGCTTCGACTGCCGCATCCCAGGCCGCGCCCTGCGGCGCATACGGACGGCCTTGGATGTATTCGAACGTGGTGTCATCCGGCGCGACCATGCCTGCACGCGCACCGCCTTCGATCGACATGTTGCAAATCGTCATGCAGCCTTCCATGCTCAGGCTGCGGATCGCTTCACCCATGTACTCGATGACGTAGCCGGTCCCACCGCCGACGCCGATTTTCGCGATCACCGCCAGGATGATGTCTTTGGCGGTTACACCCGGCTGCAAGCGGCCATCGACGCGCACCGCCATCGTCTTGGGCTTGTCTTGCAGCAGCGTCTGGGTCGCCAGCACGTGTCCGACCTCGCTGGTGCCGATGCCGAAGGCCAGCGCGCCGAACGCGCCATGCGTACTGGTATGGCTGTCGCCGCAGACGATCGTCATACCAGGCTGCGTAAAGCCCTGCTCCGGCCCGATGACATGTACGATCCCCTGATTGTGGGTGCCCAGGTCATAGAGCGGGATGCCAAAATCCTGGCAGTTCTGGCGCATGGTGTCCAGTTGTTTGGCTGCCTGCGTATCCAGCACCGGAATGATGCCCGCCGCATTGCGCGGTGTCGTTGGTGTACTGTGATCCATCGTGCCCAGTGTCCGATCCGGGCGGCGAACCGTCAGCCCACGCTCGCGCAGCGTGGCGAATGCCTGAGGCGATGTCACCTCATGCACCAGATGCAGGTCGATATACAGCACCGCAGGCGTGTCTGCCGTCTGCGGTTTGACGACGTGGTTATTCCACACCTTCTCAAACAGGGTTTGGGGACTGCCGTTTGTGACACCCATTAGACTCACTTCCTCATTTATCCCAACTTATCGCAAGCGCTATATCCCAGGTTGCACATCTCGCAGCCGCCGTCAGGGTCTTCATCTTCCTGTTCGGCTACAGATTGATGGTGGCCGCCTCCCCTTCCGGGGTACGTCCTCCGGCTCCGGTCACGGCGATCATGCGATTAATCGCCGCCAGATAAGCGCGCACACTGGCAACGATGATGTCATCATCTGCGCCGTACCCGCCAAACGAGCGCGGGTCATCCTTCGGGGAGATGCGCACGGTCACTTCCCCAACCGCGTCAATCCCCTCGGTGACACTGTGGACGCTGTATTCCAGCAGCGTGTTCGGCATCTGGGCGATCGCGTCGACCGCACGGAACGACGCATCCACCGGGCCAGTGCCCACCGCTGCGTGGACAATCCGGTTGCCGTCGCCGTTTTCCAGCTTGATCGTGGCCGTCGGCATCCCCATGGTGCCGGATGTAACCTGAATATCCACCAGCCTGAAGAACTCATGCGGCCCCTGAGTCTGATCGGCGACCAGCGCTTCCAGGTCCGCATCGGTGACAGTCTTCTTGGCATCAGCCAGATCCTTAAAGCGCCGGAACACCTCGGCCAGCTCCTCGTCGGTGACTTCATAACCCAGTTCGCGCAGCCGGGCACGCAGCGCATGCCGTCCGCTGTGCTTGCCCAGCACCAGATCGCTGTGGGACAGACCGACATCTTCAGGTCGCATGATCTCATAGGTACTGTGATGTTTCAGCACGCCATCCTGATGGATGCCCGCTTCGTGCGCGAAGGCATTTTTACCGACAATAGCTTTGTTCGCCTGCACGTTCATGCCAGTATAGTTGCTGACTAACCGGCTGGTCTTGATGATCTCGTGGGTATTGATGCCCGAATCGATGTGATAAAATTGCGGGCGAGTCCGCAGTGCCATGACAACTTCTTCCAGGCTGGTGTTGCCGGCACGTTCCCCGATACCGTTGATGGTCACCTCGGCCTGCCGCGCCCCGGCCAGCACTCCCGCCAGCGTGTTGGCCGTCGCCATACCCAGGTCGTTGTGGCAGTGGACGGACCAGATCACGCCGCTGCCAGGACCGCCGCCAGGAGTCTCGGCAATCAGCGCCGACAGCTTTTCATACCATTCTTCGGGCGTCACATAACCGACCGTGTCCGGGATATTGATGGTCGTCGCGCCGCATTCAATCGCCAGTGCGCAGGCCTTGATGAGATAATCCATGTCGGTGCGTCCGGCATCCATCGGGCTGAACTCGACGTCCTCGCACAGACTGCGTGCCAGGGTCACAGACTTGCGGATGACTTCCAGGCCCTGTTCGCGAGTGAGGCCGGTCTGATATTGCAGATGAATATCGGACGTACCCAGGAAGGTGTGAATACGCGGCTTGGCCGCGTCCTTGACCCCTTCCCAGCAGGTGCGAATGTCGGATTCGACCGCGCGCGCCAGACCGCAGATGACCGGGCCATCCGCCGTGCCGACTTCACGGGCGATACGCTGCACCGCAGCCAGGTCATCCGGTGAGGCTGCCGGGAACCCGGCTTCGATAATATCGACCCCCAACTGCGCGAGCTGCCGGGCGATCTCCAGCTTTTCGGCGCTGGTCAGGGTCGCGCCCGGACTTTGTTCGCCGTCGCGCAGCGTGGTATCAAAAATACGTACATGATCTACAGATTCGGTTGCCATCGGGAGTGATCCTTTCATCATCAAGTTGGCGGTTGGAGGTCAGCAAATCGTTAAGGTCAGCAAGGCCATCTTCAGACACGTCAATCACCCCCTTTCATAACGACTACGCCCGGATCGTCATCCATCGGTTTTACGACTCCTGCTTGATCCGCTTGGCTTTCAAGAACGTCATCATGTCGCGCAGGTCCGCGCCCACTTCTTCGATCAGCAGACCATGCTCCTTCGCCCGCCGCTGACGAAAATTGGGCAGGCCGTTCTTGTTTTCTGCGACCCACTCTTCGGCGAACTTACCGCTCTGAATATCGTCCAGCACGCCGTCGAGATCTTCCTTGACCATGCCTTCGATGCGGTCGCCGATGGTGTAGCCGCCGTATTCCGCCGTATCGCTGACGCTGTACCACATGTAGCTCAGACCACCTTCATACAGC
>JAIOHO010001154.1 GCA_019912905.1 Anaerolineae bacterium | reverse complement strand
GGATGATGAAGCGCATGGGTCGCGGCACCAGTTCTGCCGGGAGCATTTTCTCCTTCGGCAAGAGCAAGGCACGCGTCATCCAGGGCGAGCAGACGGGCGTGACCTTCAAAGATGTGGGTGGTGCCGGGGAGGCCGTCACGGATCTGCGCGAGGTAACCGAGTTTCTGAAGAACCCCGAGCGTTTTCAACGGCTGGGCGGCAAGATGCCCAAAGGCGTGCTGCTGGTCGGCCCGCCCGGTACCGGCAAAACCCTGCTGGCACGGGCTACAGCGGGCGAAGCGGGGGTTTCGTTCTACTCGCTCAGCGCCGCCGAGTTCATCGAGATGTTCGTCGGGGGGGGCGCTTCGCGGGTCCGCGATCTGTTTGAACAGGCCAAGAAAAGCGCGCCCAGCATCATCTTCATCGACGAGATCGATGCCATCGGCGGACGACGCGGCGGCGCGGGCGCGATGGGCACGCACGAGGAGCGCGAACAGACGCTCAACCAGCTGCTGGCGGAAATGGACGGTTTTGAGTCGACCAAGGGCGTGATTGTGATGGCGGCCACCAACCGGCCCGAGGTGCTCGACCCGGCGCTGCTGCGGCCCGGCCGCTTCGACCGGCAGGTGGTGGTTGATCTGCCCGATCTGGTGGGCCGGGAAGAAATCCTGCGCATTCACACCAGCGGCATTGTCCTGGCGGACGATATTGATCTGGAAACCATTGCGCGCATCACACCGGGTTTCTCCGGCGCCGACCTGGCAAATGTGATCAACGAGGCCGCACTGCTGGCCGCCCGCCGGGAGCAGCAGGCTGTCACGATGACGGACTTCGACGAAGCCATTGAGCGCGTCATCGCCGGCTCGGAGCGGCGCACGCGGGTGATGAACCCCCATGAAAAAGAAGTCGTCGCGGTGCATGAGGCGGGCCATGCCCTGGTGGCAAGTCTGCTGCCCGGAACGGACCCGGTACACAAAGTGACCATCGTGCCGCGCGGGCGGGCGCTGGGCTACACCTGGCAGCGGCCCACCGAGGAACGATTCCTGCTGAATGAAAGTGAACTCCAGGACCGGTTGGCCGTGCTGCTGGGCGGACGGGTGGCCGAGGCACTCACCTTTGGCGAGGCTTCCACCGGCGCTGCCGACGACCTGGCGCGTGCCACCGATCTGGCGCGCCGCATGGTGACCGAGTATGGCATGAGTCCGGCGCTGGGGCCAGTGCGCCTGGCGGCAGACCCGCAGGCGGTCTATCTCGGCCCTCAAGCCGGGTTGGACTCGCGGGTCAGCCCGAAGACGGCGACCGACGTGGATGGCGAGACGCGACGCATCGTCGAAGAGGCGGTTAGTCGGGCATGGGAGCTGCTGGAAACCCACCAGGCGGCGCTGGATCAACTGGCGGCACGACTGCGGGAGCAGGAAACCGTGGACGGCGACGAGGTGCTGGCTATTCTCAACGCCACTACGCTTGAAGTGGTGCCCCAGGCACAGACGTGGTTCTAAGGGCAATATCTGATGCACGATCTTCCAACTGTCATCGAATTGCTGCTGGTGGCCTTCGGCGTGGCCCTGGTGACGAAGTGGACGGGGCGGCCCTACACCATTGCCCTGGTGATCGGGGGACTGGTGTTGGGGCTGCTCCAGCTCATCGCGCCGATCCCGCTCAGCAAGGAGCTGGTGCTCGCCGTCTTCCTGCCGCCGCTGCTGTTTGAAGGTGCGCTTCATATCAGAGCCAGCATCCTGCGACAGCGCGCCGGACTGATATTGGGGCTGGCGCTGGGCGGCACGCTGTTGACCGCGTTGATTGTCGGCGCTGCGGCGCATCTGCTGCTGGGCTTCGATCTGCTTTCAGGTTTGTTGCTGGGAGTGATCGTCGCCCCGACCGACCCGGTCAGCGTCCTGGCAACGTTTCGGGCGGCGCAGGTCGATGAGGAGCTGGCAACGGTCGTGGAGAGCGAATCCCTGTTTAATGATGGCATCGCTGTCGTGTTGTACGTCATTTTGCTGGGGGCGCTGGAGGGCGCAGCTCTGGATCCCCTGAGCGGCGCCGGAGATTTTGCGCTGGTGGTGGGCGGGGGTACGGCCCTGGGTTTGGGCCTGGGTTATCTCACCTCGCGGCTGTTGGAACGGCTGGACGATCACCTGATCGAAACCATGTTGACGGTGGTTGTCGCTTTCGGCGCGTTTCTGCTGGCCGAGCGCCTCCACCTGTCCGGTGTGATCGCCGTGGCCGTGGCCGGGTTGACGGTGGGCAACCGCGGTCTGTTACGGACATCCACTGCTTCGCGCACGCGCATCACGCTGTTCTGGGAGATCGTCGCCTTTCTGGTCCACTCCATCGTCTTTCTGTTGATCGGTTTCGAGCTGCGCCCCGATCGTCTGGTCCACACACTGGTCTCTGCCGGGATCATTGTCGTGGTGCTGCTGGCGGCGCGGGCGTTGATCGTCTACGGGTTGAGCGCGCTGATCCACTGGCGGCAGCGCAACCTGCCCCTCAATTGGCGGCATGTGATCTTCTGGGGCGGTCTGCGCGGTAGCGTGCCAGTCGCCCTGGCGCTGGGCTTGCCGCTGAGTTTGACCGGACGCGACGAGTTGGTCGCCCTCATCTTTGGGGTGGTGCTCCTGTCCCTGCTGATTCAGGGCCTGACCATCCCGACCCTGATCCAGCGGCTCGGCTTGGCTCAGGCAGCGAAACCGACATAAGTCGAAGACGGGCGCACCTGCTGATGATATGGTCATCCTGAAATCAAATAGCAGCTGCAAGGAGTTTCGCATCATGAGAGAGAAAAATACCCGGCGGGACGAAATCCCGGCGACCGTGCTGATGGACCTGTTCCGGCGTCCGGACCGTGAGACGCAGGCCCTGCTGATCGACCTGGGTTTGATCTTCCTGGAAATGAGGGCAGTGGCAGCGGACACCAAAATCAGCAAACGCCAGGATCGTCTTGCGAGCATGTACGGCACGGATGCCCAAGGTTTGGGAGACGACGAGCTGCTGGCTGTATACCGCCAGGAACAGGGCTTAATTCAGGAACTGATTGTGGCGAGCCGCGAGAAACCCTTCATACAAGTAGGACAGGCTCGCCTGGACAAGATTCGACGAGATCGGAATCATCGCGGGCAAGGTTGGACAACAGATAGCAAGCTGCGTGCTGCACGCTATCAGACCCATGTTGAACAGCACATCCTGACCGATTTGCTGCAGGGCTGGCCCGCCTGGCTGCGATTGTTCCATTCCGATCTGGGCTAAAGGAGAGAACGGATGCCCGCACAAACGATTGTCTTCGTCCTGGTGACGTTTCTGCACGATCTGTTCACCGCAGTCTGGATCGGTGGCCTGATCGCCACCGGCATCACCTTTCTGCCAGCCGCCAGGCAAGCCTTCGGGCAGAGACCGGAGACGAAGCAGCTGATGGATCTCGTCCAGCGGCGGCAGAGCCTGCTGGTCTACGTGAGTATCGTTGGGTTGGCGGTCACGGGCATGCTTCAGGCTAATCGGAACCCGGCGTACCAGGGCCTGTTTAACTTAAGCAATGCTTATTCAGCCGCCTTAGCTCTCAAACACATCCTGGTGCTGGCAATGGCTGCGATTGCGCTCTACCGGAGCCTGGTGCTCGGTCAGCGGCAGGGCCCAGCGACACCGTCACAGGAGCGGCTGAGTGTGCGCTTGTTGTTCCTCAACATTGTGCTTGGAGTTGCGGTTTTGCTGGTCAGTGGCGTCATCGTTGCGCTTGGCGCAGGGCCGTCACTGGCCTGAATGAATTGTCTGTATCGAGTATCTGATCCTAATCAGAAAGGAGTACGTGACCATGAGGTCAATAAGAAGTTTCCTGGTTATCAGTATGCTGGTCGGGTTGATTGGGGGCCTCGCGTTTGGCATCAATAGTGCCAGCGCCCAGGATACCGCCAATGCCTATCGTTGGGATATTTTCCAGTTCGTTGACGATGATCCCTTCAATGAGCCTTTCGCGTCTGGAGAGGGCGGAGTCGCCTACGCCTACGCCCAGGACAACACCATCATTATGCTCACCGGTTCTGGGACGTTCCACCTGGACGACCCCACCGCGGTAACTGGCGGCGGAACGTGGAAGACGTATCCAGAACATGGTATGCGAGTGACAGGTGAGGGAACGTACACTGTGACCGAGCTCATCAGCTTCGTGGAAGCGCCGGGCTACATCCCGCCCATCATCGGGGACACCATCGCTGAACGCACCGATGCGCGTTCCGGGCTGGCTGTGATGCGTATTGAGTATGCAGATGCCGATGGAAATCCGGCTGGTGCCGGTGTGCTTACGGTGAGTAGTCGTCTTGCAATGGATGCCCCTGCTTCGATCTTTGTCGGAGTCACAGTAACCAAAGATTTCACGGCCTTTTGGGACCGGTTCGAGCCGGTGCGCGGCGTCAATGCCAACCGCGCCAACTTCCACGTTATCCCTGAGACCAGCGGCTAACGGAAACAACGGGGCGGGAAGGTCCGACCCCATTTTCGACAAAAGTCAAGGAATGTGAATCGCTCAGGTGCTATGCTCAATGTGAACCTGAGCGATTGCTTTTGAAAGGACAAGATCATGGAAAAGCAAGTTGAACTGGGTGCCCGCGTATGGGCCGAAAATGAAACGGTTGGGATCGTGGAAAAGATCGTAGTCGACCCCGAACACCACGAGCCGGGTTATCTGGTGGTCAAACAGGGGCGTATACCGCCCCGGCAGCGCCACATTGTCGTACCCGTCAGTCTGGTATCTGAGGTATTGCCAGGGGCAGTCACCCTGGCGACGACTCCGGCAGCACTGGCGAGCTTCCCCGAATACGAGATCACGG
>JAIOHO010001153.1 GCA_019912905.1 Anaerolineae bacterium | reverse complement strand
ATCCAGCATGTGTACACACTCGGCGGCGTCACAGCCCAGCCGGGCGAGACGATCTATGCCCGGATGCAGGAGAACGAACTCCCGGCGCGGCGGTTGTACCTGTGGAACGCGCGGGCCAACCCGCAGGTGACGGTGATCTACAAAGTCACTAACGATTCCGAACTGCCGCTGGCGGAGGGGATCGTGCGCGCTTATCAGCACGACCTGTTCCTGGGCAGCGATTTCATCGAACTGACGCCCATCGGCAGCGAAGGCAGCGTCACCGTCGGCAACCTGCAAAATGTGCGCGTCAACCGCAGCGAGTCGCAGACCCGCATCGAAGGCCCGAGCGAGCGCGACGACCTGCATGAAGTCGCCCTGACGCTGGAGAACTTCGGCGACGAGGCCGTCGAGATCGAAGTCGTCGATTTTTATCAACCCAACGCCGTCGAGTTTGCCTTCGAGGATGAACCGGCGCGCGAAGGCGACAACATCCTGCGCTGGGTGGTCACGGTCGACTCCGGCGAGACCAAGGAGATTCGCTACTCGTTTAAGGATTGAGCATGACCGACGACGCTCCGCCGCAGATAACTCTGGTATACTCTTAGGCAGAAAAGGAGCGTCTATTATGGAAAGCAGACGCACCTAAGCCGTTGCCGAGAACGGGTTGATTGAGCTGCCAGACTGATCCGGCAAAAACACAACACCAAACCGGGTGACGAGGTCGGTTTTCTGGAGACCGGGGCGGGTTTGTTGATCCGCCCCGCACGGAACTCATCAACCAACTGCTCGATCAGATTGGTGCAGGTCTGAAGGCCAGCGGCATCACACCGGATGAGTTGATGGCAAGTGGTCGCGCGATCAGAGGCGAAATGTTGATGGAGGATTACGGCATCGAAGCTGGCGACGATGATTAGGGCCTTCATTGAATACTGGCATTGCTTTTGTAGCCTTCGACGAGCAGACAATCGATTTTAATGATTTTGTGAATGCCTTGATTGTAGACGAAAGCAACTCTCTCTTTAACTCGACAGGTTTTTATATTAGCCCTGATGGGCAATTCGTCGTGTATGATGCGATTTTTGATGCAGAAAAAGAGTTGTTTTCCCGGCGTGGTCTCGCTTTGGTAGATGTTTCCAGCGAAAGAGAAGTTTGAAGAACTTACGGAAGTAAACTTTGTTTGAATCGAAACCAGGCTAGCTTGCGCGGGTGCGAACCGCCGGGATTTGATCGGCGCTCAGGGGCGCGATGGCGGAGACCGGCACAGTGACCACGTCAATAGACTCGCCGAGGACGTTAAAGACTTCCAACACGGCCCCCTGTTCACCACCTGTGGGATGGTCGATAAAATCCACCAGGACGACCATATCGCCTGCATACAAGTTGGCTTCGGGAACATCCCGCACGAGGGCGACCTGTTTGTACAATGCCAGTGTCATCATTTACTCCTTGTTCGGCTTGAGGGTGATAAAACGATAGCGATCATCCTTCGTTCCATGTATCCAGATGGTCACAACATCCAGATCACCAGAAACCCCACGTAAATGCCCTGTGACCCGATAATGGATGCCATATTCATTCACCCTGTCCTGCACCGCCTCATTTTCGCTGATAAGCTGCCGGATGGCTGTTTCAAGTATATCCGGGTTTTTCTGGGTAAATCCTGCCTGGGCCAGAAACTTGGATTTGTCGTTTTTAGCCTGTGGCACGAGCAGGTAGGTAGTCAGTTTCTCAGGCGGAATAATGACATCATCAGGTAATTTCATAATAGCAGCTTCAACAGAGTACAAGCTAGCCGCGCTAAAATCATTTTTTTGATTCTATTACAGATTGCACAATGTGGCGATACCATTCAACTTCACGGGAACCTGAACCATAAACTGCGTTAAAATGAAGCGTCGTTTTAATTATCATCGCGGCGAAGTACAGCCTATACCCTGACAGAAAGCTCAAATCATGATCGAACACGCTGCTTTTCCTACAATCCGGCCCCGGCGGCTGCGGCGGAATGCGCTGCTGCGCCAGATGGTGCGCGAGACCACCCTCAGCCCGGCGGATTTTATCTATCCGCTGTTCGTGCGCTACGGCAGCGGCATCCAACAGCCGATTCGCTCCATGCCGGGGCAGTCGCAGTGGACCGTCGATAAGCTGGCCGACGAGGTGCGTGAGATCGCCGCGCTGGGCATCCCGGCGGTGATTCTGTTCGGCATCCCCGAACATAAGGACGCGCACGGCAGCGACAACACCGATCCCGGCGGTATCGTGCCGACGGCCATCCGCGCCATCAAGGAGGCCGCCCCGGACCTGATCGTGATTTCGGATATGTGTTTCTGCGAGTACACCGATCACGGCCACTGCGGGATCATCAACCTGCCCAGCGACCGCCATTACACGGCCCATCTGCCGGAGGGCTACCTGCTCAACGACCCGACGCTGGACCTGCTGGCGCGGGCCTCAGTGGTCCATGCCGAAGCCGGGGCCGACATCATCGCACCATCAGGCATGATCGACGGCATGGTGGGAGCGATCCGCGCCGGGCTGGATGCCAGCGGTTTCGAGCACGTCATCATCATGAGTTACGCGGCCAAGTATGCCAGCGCGTTTTACGGCCCGTTCCGCGATGCGGCGGAAAGCCCGCCCAGCTTCGGCGACCGCAGCGAGTACCAGATGGACCCGGCCAACAAGCGCGAGGCGATGAAGGAAGTGGCGCTGGACGTGGCCGAGGGCGCGGATATGCTCATGGTCAAACCGGCCATGCCCTACCTGGACGTGCTGGCCGAGGTGCGCCGTCATTTCAACCTGCCGACAGCGGCCTATCAGGTCAGCGGGGAATATGCCATGATCCACGCGGCAGCGGCCAACGGCTGGCTCGATTTGCAGCGGGCGGCGCTGGAAAGCCTGATGGGAATCAAGCGCGCCGGGGCGGACCTGATCCTGACCTACTTCGCCAAGGACGCGGCCCGCTGGCTGGCGGGGTGATCTTTCCCAAAACGGCGGTCCCGCTTTCT
The DNA here is from genome assembly GCA_019912905.1 of Anaerolineae bacterium. Lineage (GTDB taxonomy): Bacteria > Chloroflexota > Anaerolineae > Aggregatilineales > Phototrophicaceae. The sequence goes on along the minus strand of JAIOHO010001153.1, from coordinate 2,305 downwards.
CCTCCTCACGTCGTCGTGGGGTGAGGCGCTCCTAAATAAGGGAAGTCGTTCAGCAAATCGGTATGCGGACCTACGAGATCGTTGGTCTGTTTGCCGTTCGTGATCAGGGCTATCATCGAGTCGAGCCAATCGTCGGTGAGCACCCGCCCATTGGGGTAGCCTGTCGGACGGGCATAATCATATGGGAGAATGTCGGGCAGTAATTCCTGCGCAATTCGGGTCGCGTCCGCCTCGGCGTAACCGGCAGCCTGCAAGATCGTAATGAACCTGGGTAGAAAGGCCGCTCGCTGCCGCGATGGGAGCGTCTCGACAAAATGATGTTGTTCTTCCGCCGTGGGATTAAAGACTGCGGTGACGAGCGGACGGCCTACCTGATCGACCTGGCCCAATTCGCCGTCCACAAGGGCGACGGTCCGTGCCCAGACCCCCATTTGCGCGCCTGGGCCGAGCGCGCCGTTGGGAACTTCCAGTACGATTCCAAATATGTTTGCTTCGGCGAAGGTGTCTTTGCCCGTAAACTGGAAATTATTGAACACGCCGTCCACGTCGGCAAACCAGGGATCGCTGCGCAGGCCTGCGTAAAATCGGTAATCGCCATCGGTGGTGATGCGGGCCGCATGGCCGAAAGACACCGGGGCGTTGTGGATGATGACCTCTCCGACAGGGCCTGTACTGCGGGCTGCCTCGCCCGCTGCCCGGTACACTGTCGCCGCCTGATGGGTACCATCGGATTTTGAGAACAGAACGTGGAAGGCAACCTCAGCCTCGGCATCGCCGTTCGTATCGATCTTAAGTTCGTAGCTTGCTTCCGGGGCGAATGTGCTTGCCCGCGTGGGCGCGAAGGGATTCACATTCATAATCAGAATCGATTTCGTGGGATTTCCCGGTCTCTGGAAAATATACAGGTCGGTAATGTCCGTCTGGGGATTTGGTACGGTGGAGTGATGGGACATAAATACCTCTTCTCACGTTCGATCTTCTCCACATTATATGGGAGTTGAGTGCATTTGCGCAGGCAGGGGCGGGGTGATTGTGGACGCCCGGGCTTCTGCACAAATGCATTTTCTCGGCGTTTTCTCGGCACTTTCCTCGTAGACTGTAAAAGCTAAATGAGGAAAGGAAAGGTACAACCCATGTTTAACGCCGATTACTTCAATCAGTTCCACGAATCCGAAACTTACCAGGCCGGGGAAATCCTGATCGGGGAAGGCGATGCGGGGGACACGATTTACGCCATCCAGCAGGGGGAAGTGCAGGTCGTGCATAATGGCGACGTGCTGGCGACACTGGGGCCGGGCGAACTGGTGGGTGAGATGGCGCTGATCGACCAGATGCCGCGCAGCGCCACCGTGATTGCGCTGACGGATGTCCGCGTGGTGCCCGTCGATCCAGATCATTTCTACGCGCTGCTGCAAAAGACTCCGGTTTTCGGCACGCGGGTGATGCACCTGATCAGCAGCCGCCTGCGCCGCGCCGCCGGGTTGGAGCCGATCGTGCAGCCCGACTTCTACGCGACCGAGTAGGTCCACCTCCCATCCTCCTACTGGTGCGCCGCCGGGTGTCTGAGGTCAGCCAGGTTTCAGACACCCGGGCCGCCTCACGCCATATCCTCGAAATGATCCTGTGCGGCGATCAACCCCTGTGCCGCTTCAGTCCTCAGCCTGTGGACTCCTGTGATGCGGTGCCCTCTTTCTTCCCTGACTTTGCCGTGTCTGCCCGTTGTGCACCACCAATTTCTTGACAACAGGCGTTGATACGTATAACTTATACGTAAAAGTATCACATTCTTGATGAAAGATTGATTGTGAAGAAGCGTCCTACCCAGGCCGATGTCGCCCGCGTCGCCAACGTGTCTCAGGCGATGGTGTCCTACGTGCTGAACAGTAATACGCCGGTCTCGATTCCCGCCGAGACCCGCCAGCGCGTGCTCGACGCCATCGACCAGCTTGGCTACCAGCCCAACCGCACCGCGCGCAGCCTGCGCACCAGCAAAACCTACACCATCGCCGCGATCATCCCCGATATTACCAATCCGTTTTACCCGGCCTTCGAGCGCGGCATTCAGGATGTAGCCGACGAGCGCGGCTACGATGTCATCACCTATAACACCGACGGCCTGGCCGACAAAGAACAGAAATATATCCAATCCATGCTGGAAGGCCGTGTGGATGGGTTGGTGGCGGTGCTGTTTCATACCAGCGCTATGGGCTTGTTCCCGCTGCTCGATCACAATATCCCGGTGGTTCGCCTGGAAGCCACGCCCAAAGCAGCAGGCAGCCGACCCCTGGACAACATCTACCTGGAT
>JAIOHO010001152.1 GCA_019912905.1 Anaerolineae bacterium | reverse complement strand
GCATAAAATAGTATCACACACGAGGGTATAAAATGGAGACAGTGATGGATAACCTACAAAAGGCAACCTTTTCAATTGACAGTATTCCAGAGACAACCTTTGACGGATATACAAATGGGGATACCTGGAATGGGTGGGCATGTCCATATTTTGAGAAGCCAGAGGCTGAACGGGTTCTGCAAGCCAGTGAAGCCAACCATTACATGTGGTCATATGACTCAAATCAAGATGCTTTCATTGTTCGGAGTAAGGATGACCCCGAAGATTATGAACCCGAGATATTTGAAGCAGTCAGAAGGCATGTTGAAGGCGGTGGTGAAGTCATCGTTTATGGCATTGGTGCATACTCTTGGATTTGGGAAGTCGTGGAAGAAGATTGAGCCATCATGTCGTTAGACTGCGTACAGTCTATTGATAACCTGACTGATAATGTCTCCCTTCCAGTTAATCCCAATTCGGATTTTTTGTCTGGTGAAGAAACATGTCTTCACCAGTTATTCTGTTTGACTGGTTCAAAATGCTTTGGTACAAGTGAATGAGCCAAGCTTGCTGAACTCGGCGTACTGACATGTATTTCCGAACCAGGAGCACGAACAAACTGCTGCTTGCCCCCATCCAGTATCACTCTGATAAAACTATATCATCTGACCGAGTAACGAGATATATACACTGACAGTCGATGGCTGTCACAGGTGAAACAGCCGTACCTGTCACAACCGTGATTTTGCGCCCCTAGAAGTTGAAAAACGCGCGTGTTGTCGATGAGATCCTGAATGGCAGAACTCTCTTATTCCACATGAGATACGCCACATGAATGATTCCCAAAGGCAAATACGGTAGCAATACAGTCTTATTGTTAAACTTGCTGATCGCGCCAGAATTGCTCTGCCGCCTTTATCGAATCAGGAGTGCCTATTCTCCAGAGGGCATTCGCAGCAGCTTTGGCAACAAACCAGCTGGGATCCTGCAGGCACTCGATTAATTTAGGGATAACATCCCATCGTGACGGACTCAGATATCCCACCGTCTCAGCCAAATATGCAACCAATTCAGCACTGATTTCACGTACATCACTGTTCCAATGTTCAAGCCCTGCAATTAGATCGGGCAGCGCATCTTCTTGAAGCTTATCGACAAGATCGAAGGCTGGATCTTTATTATTTTCCAACAAATACTGTAATAGATCGTAGAGGTGCACGCCCAATTCTTGTAGGCACCCATGAATTCCCTCACTGTAATAGCTTTCGTCGCCCCATTGTTTCGCAATTTTCAAGAGTGTTGGAATTGCATCTTCGCCAAGCTCCTGAACACTTTCCCAATCCATCAACCCAGCATAATATTCCACTTTGTCTTCAACGGATTCAGGCTTAAATCCAAATCTCCGTAACTCATCTGCAAACCATAATCGTTCTCCCCATGCCCAATCATCAGCATCTGAAACAACACGCTTTAGACTGGATACGATTTTTGATTTTGTTTGTTCCGATATTTCCACACCGCTTATGGCACAATCAACGACAAGGAACAGATTATTTTCGGCAATTTGCTGTATAATCGGGTCAACATCATCAACAATTCCACATAAAGCAATTACAACCTGTTTCCATTTCGATTCATATGGGAACATGTTTTTAAAATATTCCATGCCCATCTCAACAGCTGTGTCAAATAATCGCAAATCGATGTGCCACTCATTTGGAGGCTCAATAATTTCGTCAGGAATAGCCCCTCTAGCGGCACAAATCTCCTTCAAGGTCAAAGCAGCGAAATATTCCTGCATCAGCTGATGATAAAAGCGCAGTTCTTCGTTTGATACTTCAATAAGATTGGCACTTTCCATGGCTGGAAAAGCCTCATGGCTGACAAAGGTTTGTCAAGTACCCCATTTCTGAAGACAAGTGTCTGAGAAACGCTGAAGGGCATAAACGGCAGGCGGCATCTTGAGAGCAGTGTGAATGCGCTGATGATTGTAGTAGTGGATTTGCCGGTAAATGGCCTCGATCATCTCGCCAGCCGAGTCAAAGCGATTGACATCCCCGAACTCGTGTTTGAAGCGACCGAAGAACGACTCCAGATAACCATTCTGCCAGGGCGAGGCCACATCGCTGACCGAAACCTGTATGCCGCGCTGCTCCAGATAATCCGTGCAGCGCCGCGCCATGAACTCATTGCCTTGATCGGAGTGAAAGAGTATAGGCTGAGCACCGGTTGCGAAGGCCTGCCGTAGGGTCGATAAGACCAAATGACTATCATGATGCTTGCCCATCCGCTGCGCGATGACCTGGCGTGTAGCAAGGTCTTCGATGGTCGCCAGATACCAGATGGTGCCCCGGTAATCGATGCGGCTCAGATCACTGCACCATACCTGGTGTGGGTGGGTAACGGTCTGGTCGTTCAGCCGGTTGTGGTAGGGGTGATGGGATGTGGAGACGGTGCTGTAGCGTTTGACGTGTCGCCTGGGCGGACGCAGAATGAATTTCGCCATCACCCGCTGAGCACGTTTGTGATTGATCCCCAGATGGATCGCAATCCGACGATGACCGTACGCTGGATGCGCTCGATGTACCGTCTCAATCTGCCGCTTGAGTGCCCGGTCTTTGAGGGGCTGCTGTCGCTGGCGATAGATGTTCTTGCGGTTAATTCCCAGCGCCTGAGCACAGAGCGTTTTGTGCTTGGCTCGACA
>JAIOHO010001151.1 GCA_019912905.1 Anaerolineae bacterium | reverse complement strand
CGCACCCCGCCGCAGCCGTAATGCCCGCAGACGATGATGTGTTTAACGGCCAGCACCTCGACCGCATACTGAATCACGGACAGGCAGTTGAGGTCGGTATGGATGACCGCATTGGCAATATTGCGGTGGACGAAGACCTCGCCGGGCAGCAGGTCGATAATCTCATTGGCGGGCACGCGGCTGTCGGCGCAGCCGATCCACAGATACTGCGGGGTCTGCTGAAGTGCCAGCTTCTCGAAAAACTGCGGGTCGCGGTCTTTCATGCGCGCGGCCCAGGCGCGGTTGTTGTCGAAGAGAGTTTTGAGGATGCGCATCGCGGCTCTTTCCGTGCTTCATCAGGGATTACCGAGCACGAGTATACCGGAGATGCGGCAGGTTTTCCTGCGCTTTAGCGCCGTGTAGCCGCCCCAAAGACAGAATGCCTACCTGCTTCAGGAAAACTCGTCCAATTGGTGCGAGGCATTCGCCGGAAAGCCGCCGCTTTCGATATGCAGGGTTCGGGTGGGGAAGGCGATGGACACGCCCTGATCCTCAAGGATGCGCATGATTTTCAGATTCACGTCGGTCTTGACCATTTCGAGATCTTCCCAGGACGCCGCTTTGACCAGGAAGGTCGCCCGAATATTCAGCGAGCTTTCGCCAAATTCGACAAATTCGACCACCAGCCGGTCCCTGGTTACCTGTTCGTTCTCGGCCAGCATCGCGCGAATGTGATCGATGACCTGTTCGATCTGGTCCGCGGTGGTGCTGTAAGTCAGGCCCAGCAGGATATCCAAGCGGCGTTTACGCACGCGCGACCAGTTAATGACGTTCGCGTTCGCCACCGTCTGGTTCGGGATGGCGATAATCGAGTGATCGACAGTGCGGATGCGCGTCGTGCGAAAGCTGATTTCCTGAACTCTGCCTTTGACGACATTCTCGATAATAATAAAATCACCGACCTTAAAGGGCGAATCGGTGAGGATGGCGAAGTAGGAGATGATATTCGCCAGCGCGTCCTGGGCGGCCAGGGCGACGGCTAAACTGGCGATCCCCAACCCGGCGACCAGACCGCCGACATCCAGCCCCCACTGCTGCAAAACGAGGGTGAAGGCAAAGACGATAATCAGCAGGATGACGACCTGGCGGATAAAGCGGACGATGGTTTCATCGAGCGAAGAGGTATCCTTCGCAGATCGGTTGACATAAAACTGGGCGACGACATTGGTAAATTGGTAAAGTGCCCAGAACAGCACGACGATCAGGATGCTGGCAACGACCTGATTAACCAGCCTGGCGACCGCAGGGACCGGTTCGAGCAGCGCCACGATCACCCAGCCGCCAATGGCAATCACCATGATTTCGATCGGGCGCACCAGCTTGCGGCTGAGAGCCTCTTCAAACTGCGTTTCGAACTTGCCGATGCGAGTGATGGCCCGCAGCAGGACGTCAATCAGGTGGACGATGAGGGTCCGCGCCAGCCGCCGGGCCAGCCACGTCAGCGCGAGGACCAGCAGAATCAGGACCAGTCGTGCGATCGGAGTCGTCAGGTCACTTTGCGCCAGTTGCCGTAGAATCGCTTCCAATATAATGCCTTCTGATCACCTTCTAGCGGAATGTGCGGTGGATCGGCGAATCGACCATCGAATGCTCCTACCTTACCACACCTGCGCAATGCCCTCCGCCGTGCGCCAGGCCAGAGCCATAATCGTCAGCACCGGGTTAAAGCCGCCGTTGGTGACATGCACCGAGCCATCGGCGATGTACAGGTTGTCATGACCATGCACCCGGCACCAGGAGTCCACGACGGAAACCGCCGGGTCGTCTCCCATGCGGCAGGTGCCTGCCTGATGCTGGCCGCCGGAAAGCCCGAGCGTGGGCTGGTTGGTCCACACCTTGACCGCGCCCGCCGCTTCCTGCCATTCCCGCGCCCTGTCGCGCATGAATTCCGCCGTGCGCACCGTCTCCGGGTGAGTCGCGCCGGAAAAATGGGCAACGGGGATGCCGTAGCGGTCCGTCACCTGTGGATCGACGGTCACGCGCGCATCGGGGCTGGGGATCTCCTGCACTGGCCCGGCGATGTCGCTGACGCGGCGGTAATTATCGCGCATGAACTGCTTGTTGGCCGCTCCCCAGCGCGGCAGGTCGGGCGGCAGCAGGCGCTTCCAGAAGACGATCGGCAGCACGATAAATTCGTCGGCCAGCAACCCGCCGCCGATGATGTCTGCATTGCCGTGATTGAACTGGCAGGTGGCGGTCGATGCGCCCGGCCCCTGGTCATCCTTCACCGCTTCCTCGAACAGACCCGCCGCACGCGGGTAATAATGTCCCTGGAGATGGCGGCCTACCTGATCGTGTCGGTTGCCGATGCCGTCCGGCTCCTGCGACGTTTTGGAATTGAGCAGCAGGCGCGCCGTTTCCACCGCGCCGCCGCTGAGGACGACCACCTCCGCCTGGACTTCGATGCGCTGGCCGTCGCGGTCGAAATAGGCTACGCCGGTCACGCGCCCGCCGGAATCGGTCGTGAGGCGCTCGACCATCGCCTCGGTCACCAGCGTGCATTTCCCGCTTTCCAGCGCGCGGGCGATGAGCGTGTTCTGCGTGCCGTTTTTGGCATCCACCGGGCAGGCAAACCCGACGCAGTGCTGGCAGCGGATGCAGGCCGGGCGGTCGTGGTAGGGCTGCGTATTGATCAGCAGCGGCACGGGCAGCGACTGCCAGCCGAGCGCCTCCAGCCCCCGGCGGTAGGTCTGCGCCTGGAGGTTGGGCGGCAGCGGCGACATGGGGTAGGGGCGCGGATAGGCGGGTAGGTGAGTCATGGTGCGGTGATCGCCCGCCACGCCGATTTCCCACTCGGCCCGTTCATAATAGGGAGCCAGGTCATCGTAGCTAATCGGCCAGTCGGCCAGCGAACTGCCGTCGGGCACGCCGTAAGTGCTTGCCATGCGAAAATCCTGGGGCATGAAACGCCAGGCCTGTGCGCCGTAGACGCGGGTGCCGCTGCCCACACAGGCGGCGTTGTTCTGATACCCTGACTCGTGCGGGCGCGCCAGACTGCCATCTTCACGGGTGCGCGGGTTGCCGTTCACGTCCGGCCCGGCGTTGTGGCCGTAC
>JAIOHO010001150.1 GCA_019912905.1 Anaerolineae bacterium | reverse complement strand
AGCTTATTCATTCAGCGAGATCAAGCGCTTATGAGCAAAAGTCCCTTTCCAGATGGAGAGGGACTTTTTTTGTGCCCCCTGACCGTGTGAGTCCGCCGCGCTGCGAGCCTCCTCCAAAATACGTTAGACTCGCTGTGAAGCACACACGAGGGGGTGAACGATGGCGGAAACGATCACGCTGAATGTCAACGGCCAGGAGCACCGGGTCAATGTGGACCCGGAGACGCCGCTGCTCCCTTTCTATGGAATGATCTGGGGCTGAAGGAGCATAAATCGTCTCCTCCAGGCTCCCCAGATCATAGTTCATGGTCAACTGGCGTTGGCGTAACCTTCGAGGGTATTCTGTAACTGATTGGCAATCTCCAGCAGATTGCGGGTACTCTGTTCGATTTGTCGAGAAGTAGACGCGTTTTGCATGCTGGCCTGCTTGATCTGGTTCATGGCTCCCATCAACTGCAACATGCCGCTACTCTGCTGCTGGGTACTGGCTGCAATCTGTATGGTCGATTGGGCAGCGAGTTCTAGCGTCTGGGCCAGTTCTTCGATTGTTTCACCAGCCTGTTCAACCAATCTGGTCCCATGCTCGGCTGCCTTGCTGCCCTGCTCTGTGACCATCACGGTGGTGTTGGTGGCCTGCTGAATCTCGTTGAGGATGTCGCGGACACGCCCGGTGGCTGTCCGTGACTGTTCCGCGAGCATCCGCACTTCCATCGCGACCACCGCGAAACCCTGGCCTTCATCCCCTGCACGGGCGGCTTCGATACTGGCGTTCAGTGCAAGAAGTTTGGATTGATCAGCCAGGGCATTCACCGTGTTGATGATTTCGCCGATTTGCTGCGTGCGCTCGGCCAGCATGAGGATATTCTCTGCGATGTCCTCGACTTGCCGACGAATTTCTTCCATTCCCTGAATGCTGTTAGCAATGGCCTCACGCCCGGCGTGCGATACCTGCACGGTTCGCTGCGAGGCGTCGGTAACAATCTGCGCGCGATCGGCGGTCTGCTGCACAGTGGTGTGGGTTTCTTCCACAGTTTGAACCGCCTGGGTGACGGTGGCAGCCTGTTCGGTAGCGCTGGCACTTTGTTGGGTTGCCGCGCTTTGTAGTTCAGCAGAAACGCCATGGAGTACGTTGATCACATCAGAAATCTGGGCGAAGAGCTGCTCAAGAAACGTGCGCTGCTGTTCTTCGGCTGTGATCCGTAATTCAATTTCCTGATTGGTATCTTCCAGGGTTTGGCGCGCCTGCCGTTCATTGTCAATCATCGCCCGTATACGCTCCGACATCAGATTGAAGGCAGAACCCAACTGGCCGAACTCATCGGCTGAGCGAACGGGCAGGTAGACATCAAATTGCCCTTCCGAAAATTGTTGCGTCGCTGCGGTAATCTCGTACAAGGGGCGGATCAAAAGGCGGGAGATGAAAATTGCCAGGATGATCCCACAGACTACCAGAAAAGCCCCGATCATGACACCCTGATTGATGAAGCTGTCAATCTCGCCAACGATCTCACTGTATGGGGTTGCCACCGCGATGCCCAGGTAGCGATCCGGGGAAAGCGGATCAAAAGGCACCAGTCGAAAATGCAGGGCAGGGCGGTCCGTACTGATATCGGGTGATGCCGGCAGTTCCTGGAGCGAACTATCGGGAGAAAATAAGGCCATCAGATCCTCAAATTGATCCTGGATGCGATGCCTGTTTCCCGTCTCAAACCCGAAGGTCAGCGATGGGTCGGCGGAATTGAGCAGGAAATCACCGGCCTGATTGGTGACGTACAGGGTTTCTGCCTCTTCCTTAGTCCTCTCTATCTCGTTGAAGACCGTGCCGAAATCCATACCGATCGCGATGACCCCGAACACGCTGCCATCATCGGAATAGATCGGTGTCGAGGCATACATTAGGATCGTCCGGGGTTCGACAATTTCGCCGTTGTTACGCAGAAGCATGATATCTGACAGATAGACGTTTTCGTCCGCGAGGGTCTTCGCCCGTGTAAAGAAGTCGTCGGTCACATCTACGCTGAGTTCCCGACGACCCAGCGCCCGGCTTGAATCGCCCGAATGCTCCACCCGCACCAGTTCAAGCCCATCCTCCTTGGCC
>JAIOHO010001149.1 GCA_019912905.1 Anaerolineae bacterium | reverse complement strand
CAAATACTCCGGTCGTCCTCAACGTAGGCGAATAGGGAGGCTGAATGCTGTTTCAAGCACCAACTCTTGCAGATCTCAACCTGGCCTATACCTGGCCGGTGGTCAGCCTGGCTCTGGGGGCGACTCTGCTGCTGCTGGCCGACCTGTTCGTGCCGAAAGACCGTAAGGAGATCACCGCCTGGCTTGCCATTGCCGGCCTCGTGGTGAGCTTCGTCCTCAACCTGGGTGTTTACAGCGTCACGGACGTGGCCTTCTTTGGCATGTTCCGGGCCGATACCTTCAGCGCTTTTCTGAATATGGTGGCGCTGCTGGCGGCTTTTATTGGCATCCTCATCAGCGTCGATTACCTCAAGCGCACCGGGCTGGAGCGGGGTGAGTTTTATGCCCTGATTCTGTTCACGACGAGCGGAATCATGCTCATGGGGCACGCCAACGATCTGGTCGTCGTGTTCGTCGCGCTGGAACTGCTCAGTATTCCGCTGTATATCCTGTCGGCGCTGCGCTATCCCGATCCAAAGTCGGAAGAAAGCGGCATGAAATACCTGGTGCTGGGGGCGTTTGCCAGTGCCTTCTTCGTCTTCGGTTCGGCGTTGATCTATGGCGCGACCGGAACCACCGGCCTGCCCGCGATCTTTGATGCCCTCCAGAGCGGCGCAGTCGCGGCTAACGGGTCGGAAACGCTGCTGCTGATCGGCACCGCGCTGGTGCTGGTCGGGCTGGGGTTCAAAGTGGCGGCAGTGCCCTTTCATATGTGGACGCCGGATGTCTATGAAGGCGCACCCACGCCGGTTACGGCCTTTATGAGTGTGGGCGCAAAGGTCGGCGGTTTCGCGGCGCTGCTGCGCATTCTGCTGGTGGCTCTGCCCGCGCTGACGATCAACGGTGGGGAAGCTGCCGCCTGGCAGACGACGGTCGCGCTGATTGCGGCAGCGACGCTGATTCTGGGTAACTTCGTCGCCATCGTCCAGACCAATATCAAGCGCCTGCTGGCCTATTCGTCGATTGCGCACGCCGGTTATATCATGATGGCGGTGGCGGCAGCCGGGGCGACCGGCAGGGGCGATCAGGCGGCACAGGCGGCACTGGTTTACCTGATGGCCTATATGTTCACCAATCTGGGTGCGTTTGCCATCGCCGTGGCGATCGAGCGTGACGACGGCACCGGGACCGAAGTCGATCGTTTTGTCGGACTGGGACGCAGCAAACCGGTGCTGGCCGCGATCATGGCGGTGTTCATGCTCAGCCTGACGGGTATTCCCCTGACTGCCGGGTTTATGGGCAAGTGGCTGGTCTTCCAGGCCACCATCGAATCCGGGCTGGTGTGGCTGGCCGTGCTCGGCGTGCTGACCAGCGTCGTCAGCGCGTATTACTATGTGGGTATCATCGTCCGCATGTATTTGCAGGATGGCGAGGGTGACCCGGCGGCAGGCGCGACGTCTTACGTCCACTGGGCCGTCTACGTGACATTCGCGGGGACGCTGCTTTTGGGGATTTTCCCCTTCCTGGTGACGAATCTGGCCGGACCTGTCGCCCTGGCGCTGGCGCGTTAAGGCTTCAAAATCTGCGCTCAAAGGGTACGGGAAGCCGTGCCCTTTTTTGTTGCCCCTGCGTTGATCGCTGCTGTGCGTGGGTGGGGGCGGCTGTTATAATGGCGTTTCAGTTGGCGGCATGAGATAAGGATTGGCTATTGGGTTCGCGGCGGAGTGGGGTCGTTTTTGTGCTGACCGGTATCGCAGGTTACGTGATGCTGCCAGTATGGGTGAAGAATATCCAGCCCTCCGGTTTGCTGCCGCTGGATATTGCCACGTGGCGTTTCCTGTTCGCCATGCCGGTGATGTGGCTCATTCTGCTGGCGCTGCGCACGCCGCCATCGGATAAACCGCTGCCCATTCGCGGCCTGCTGGGGTTAGGCCTGCTGCTGGCTGTCTCGGCGGTCGCGCTGTTTTTCGGCCTGGAACGTATCCCAGCCAGCACGTATATTCTGCTGTTTTACACCTACCCGGGGATGGTGGCGCTCATCAACTTTGCCCTGGGTGAACGGATGCCGCTGCAAAGCTGGCTGGCGCTGGTAGTGACACTCACGGGGGTGGCGCTGACCGTGCCTGATTTTGGCGTCGGGCTGCAAGGCGATGTGCTGGCCGGTGTGTTGATCGCCTTTGTCAATGCGTTTTCAGTCGCAATCTATTTCATCCTGATCAACCGCTGGATGCGCGGCCATACATCCATGCGGCGGGCCAGCGCCTGGGCCATTACTGGCGCGTTTCTGACGATGCTGGTTGTACTGGGCGTGCGCGGTGGCGTGACGGTGCCGCCCGATACGAAGACCTGGGTTTTGCTGCTGCTGATGGCCCTGGTCAGCACGGTGATGCCCATCTTCATGTTTATGAACGGCATCCAGCGCCTTGGATCGTCGCGTGCAGCCATCTTCAGCACGGTTGAGCCAATCGGGACGATGACCGTTGCCGCACTGTTGTTGGGCGAAACCATCCAGCCGATCCAACTGCTCGGCGGTGCGTTCATTCTGATCAGCATTCTGCTGCTGCAAGTGCCGCTGCGACGGCCAGCCGCCGTGCCCGCTCCGTCAGGCGGGGATTGAACATGAGACTGGGATCACAGATGGCAGGTGATGGATGAGCGGACTCGTGCGAGACGAAGTATCCTCTGAGATGCGCGCCCGCCTGATCAGCAACCGGAATGGCAAGCTGACGGTCGATCAGTGGAAAGATATGGTAACGGAACCGCTCACGATCCTGCTGCTGCTGCTCGCGCCGTTAGTGATCGTGATGGGGCCGCGGCTGGCTGCCTTCTCGATCCGAGGGTGGATCATTGTCCTGTTGGTCGGGACCACGCTGCTGAGTGTTCCGCTGATATTTCGTGCCTGGCGCTATGCCCGTGCCGCGATCCATTTTGAAAAGCTGTATGCCGGGGATCATCCCTCACCGGCGGTCCTGTTCTGGCGGCCATGCGTGCTCTACACGGACAAAGGGACCGAAGTGCGTTTTACGAAGCGGCTGGCCCCGGTCGTAGCGCTGCGCCCCAATCACGCCTATATCGTCTATTATTTGCGCGATTCCGGCCAGCATGTGCTGCTGAGCCTGGCTCCCGCCGAGCATCCTGATGCCGAGCGCTGGCAGCCGAGTCCGGCGTTTCATGAACGCTTCGCCCGGCGGACTGACCGTTAAGAGGCGGTTCAGGCCATCAGCGGCTTGCCGGTCAGCATGAAGTACGCATCATCGGAGGCCAGCGCCGCGAAGTAGGGACTGCTGGCGTCGATCTGGGAGAGCAGGGTATCAATGGCGCAGCTGAGTTTTTCGAGACTGGCACTGTCATCCAGCGACAGGCCGCGAGCTGCTCGGCGGGCAATCTGGCTATCCAGCCCGACCGCGAGCAGCTCCTGGATGGTCTTCTCTGGAAAATACAGCAGGCCGTTGCGAAAGTATGGGGCGAAGGGAAGCAAGTCAATCATTTTCTTACCTATCGATCGTGGCTGCCTATCTACTTTATATTTTAGACGAGCGTGACGTCACGAGCCTTGTGCCATTGTGAAAAATTGATAAATAGTATCGGTATTACGTAAAATTACTTTTGGGCGACATGTTGAATATTTTGCCTCTTTCTGTTACCTTTTTTCGTCTGTGGGCTGTTTGTAACAAGAATGATTCTGTGCTCTCATATAACCTGCTGTCTGGATGAATATTCCTTTAAGACACGGTGAGTATTATCTGAACTCGGACTGTTTTTTAGCATTTTTTATGCAAAAATAGGGCTATGGCTGAGACGGAATTTGCAGCAACAGGTTCTTTTGAACTCCATGTGGAACAGCGAGCCGTGATGCAGATGGCTGCGCCGGGCGTGGAAGGTTATGTGCTCGGTCGAACGGATGCCGCAAGCTCCTATATGCCCGATGTCAACCTGGCTGATTTCCGTGCGTTGGAACATGGTGTTTCGCGCCGCCATGCCGCCCTGGTCCGCTATCGGGGCCGGGTTCACATTGTCGATCTCAGCTCGGTCAATGGTACATTTTTAAATGGTGAGCGTTTGCAGCCGGACAAACCTTATCCGCTCCGTCCTGGTGACATCCTGCGATTAGGAACACTTAATATGTCTCTCATAAAAATAAAGTAAGATAGTATCAATACTTTATATTTTGTAGTTGTGCATTGAGGATAGAGAGACAACCAGATCTCATGAGTATGAACAAAACGACGAAATCACTCCGTTTCAACGGTTCGGTGTGGTGCAACCTCGATATCGCCCTCAGGAACCTGGATCAGGTTTTTGGACAGGCTGTGCAGCCGCTGGGCTTGACCGTGATCGAGTGGTATATCTTGCGCGCCTTATATGATCAGGATGGTCAGCACGCCTCCGAATTGGCCCGCGCGGTGGGCCGAGCGGCGACCTCCTTTACACCCAATCTGGACAAGCTTCAGAATAAGGGATTGATCGAACGGCGTGCGGACCCGGCGGATCGGCGTGCGGTACGGATTTACCTGACTGAAGCCGGGCAAAACTGTCGGGAAGCGGTGCTTCACAGCGCAGACGACATCGACTCGCGCCTGGCGCAGGTCTTCCCAAATGGTGAATACGAGGCTTTTCAGGAAGTGTTGGCGACCTTGCAGGCGATGTCCTTCGATTAAGAGACGTCGGTCAGGTCGGGGCGCTGCGCGATCAGGTGCTTGAGCGCGTCCGCGAATGCCCGCATCGTGCCAGAATCGAACAGCACGAAACGCACAATTTCAAACTGAGGGTTTGAACAGGCAAAGTCGCAGACCGTCGCTATGGCGATCGGGGCGGCCTGTGCGACCGGATAGCCATAAACGCCCGTGCTGATCGACGGAAACGCGATCGAGTGGATGTCGTGCTCGGCAGCCACTTCCAGACTGCGACGGTAGGCGCTGGCAAGCAGGCGCGGAACGTCCGGGTGATTGGGCCGATAAACAGGCCCAACTGCATGAACCACATAGCGAGCCTTCAGACGGTAGCCCCGGCTGATTTTCGCATCCCCGGTCTCACAACCGCCCAGCGTGCGCGTTTCCTCCAGAAGCTGCGGACCCGCGGCCCGATGAATTGCACCATCCACGCCGCCGCCCCCCAGCAGCGAATTGTTGGCGGCATTGACGATGGCATCGGTATCCTGATGCGTGATGTCTCCCTGAACCAGCTCGATGATGGTCTGGGAACTGCGTGCTCTGGTTTGCACCGATTTTTCCCTGTATCGTTATAGTTTCCGAATGTGGTTATTGTATCGAAGGGAAGAACGGCTATGCAAGCACTGACCCCGGCCCACGTGCAGGCTGAACTGGACCGGCTGAACACGGGTATCACCATTCGATTCTTTGAAAACACGACGGCGACGTCCCAGCAGGCTGCCGACAACATTGGCTGCGAACTGGGACAGATCGTCAAGAGCATCGCATTCATGGTCGATGGCCGCCCAATTGTCGTGCTCACCAGCGGCGACCAGCTCGTCGATGATCGCAAGATCGCCTTGCTGCACGAGGTTGGGCGTAAGAAGGTCAAAATCGCCACAGCGGAGCAGTTGATCAACCTCTATGGCTATCCACCCGGCAGCGTGCCGCCCCTGGCCTATCGCACGCCCGATCTGCCGGTGTATCTGGATGACTCCCTCAAGCGGTTCAGCCTGGTGTATGCGGCAGGCGGGGCACACAATGCCATCTTCCCCGTTCCGCTGGCGCAGTTGGCCGAAATCACCAGCGCGCCGTTTGTCGATGTGGTCAAAGCGGCGGGGTGATGATGCCTGCTGTCGATGAGGGTCCAGCGTCGTTCAGATGCCGAGCGTGTTGGCCGCAGTCTCGGCAGCACGAGCCAGTTTTGTCAGCACATCCAGCAGTTGAATCTGCCAGCTTTCGCGGTCTGCCAGCGACAGTTCGACGGCAGTACGGGTGACAGTCACCGAGGGGCCGAGCTTGCGCTGGAGGTCGTCGCGGTTAATGTCCGGCAGGTACGGCAGGCGCACCTGCACCCGGTCATCCTGGCTGGCAACGGCAGTGGCTCCGGCGGTCTGGGCCAGCAGCTTGACGTCGATCTGGTAGAGCAGATTATCCACGGCCTGGGGCAGCGTGCCGAAGCGGTCGCGCAGTTCCTCGCGCATGATCGCCACATCTTCCGGCGTCGTCAGCCCGGCCATGCGGCGGTAAATTTGCAGGCGCAGTTCCATCTCCGGAATCCAGCCGGTCGGCAGGTAAGCTGGAATCGGCAGATCGATGGGGATGCTCTCCTGCGCTGCCGCCGAGATGTTTTCGCGCCGGGCGTCCCCTTTCAGGCGATGCACCGCATCGGCCAGCAGTTGGGGTGTAAAGCTGCAAGCCGACAGCGGACACATGGCCGGTCTGCCGCGTGCTGAGGATGTCGCCCGCGCCGCGCAGTTCGAGGTCCCGCATGGCGATCTGGAACCCGGCCCCCAGGTGCGTATTTTCTGCCAGCGTCTCCAGTCGGGCGCGCGCCTCCTCTGTCAGGTAGCCAGCACCGGCATGGAAGAAATAGGCATACGCTTGCTGGGCGCTGCGTCCCACCCGCCCGCGAAGCTGGTAAAGCTGCGACATACCGAACCAGTCCGCACGATCCACAATCAGCGTGTTGGCGTTGGGGATGTCGATGCCGCTTTCGATGATCGACGTGCTGACCAGCGCATCGAAGTCGCCGCGGCCAAATGCGACCATGACCTTTTCCAACGTGCGTTCATGCATCTGCCCGTGTGCCACGATGGTGCGCAGTTCGGGGACGATGTGCTCCAACCGGTCGCGGACCATCTCGATAGATTGGACGCGGTTGTGCACGTAAAAAACCTGCCCGCCGCGCTCCAGTTCGCGCAGCACCGCCTGCCGCACCAGTTGATCGTCGAATGTGCCTACATGGGTCACGACCGGCAGCCGCTCCTCCGGCGGCGTCTGGATCATGCTGATGTCGCGCACCCCGGCCAGCCCCATATACAGCGTGCGCGGAATGGGAGTCGCCGTCAGAGTCAGGACGTCGATCTGCGCGCGCAGCTTCTTGAAATGTTCCTTGTGGGTGACGCCGAAGCGCTGTTCCTCGTCGATCACGACCAGTCCCAGGTCCTTGAATGTGACATCGTCACTGAGCAGGCGGTGCGTGCCGATGAGGATGTCGATGTCGCCGGATGCAATTTTCGGCAGCAGGCGGCTCTGTTCTTCGCGTGTGCGAAAGCGCGACAGCATTTCCACCCGCACCGGGAACTGGGCCAGCCGCAGGCCGAACGTCTCGTAATGCTGCTGGGCCAGCACCGTCGTCGGTACCAGAATGGCAACCTGCTTGCCATCCATGACCGCTTTGAAGGCCGCGCGCAGGGCGACTTCGGTCTTGCCGTAGCCGACATCTCCACAGATCAGGCGGTCCATGGGGTAATCGCGTTCCATATCGTTCTTGACTTCGCGCACCGCCCGCAGTTGATCTTCAGTTTCGACATAGGGGAAGGTGGCTTCCAGTTCGAGCTGCCAGTGGTTGTCTGCGTTGAATGCCTGGCGGAACGCCTGCGCTCGGCGCGCATACAGGTCGAGCAGGTCGCGCGCTTCTTCTTCGACGGCCTGTTTCGCTCTGGACCGGGTGCGGACCCAGTCGGGCTTACCCAGACGGCTGATCTGCGGCGGATGGTCGTCTGCGCCGATGTAACGGGTCAGGCGGTCGGCCTGATGGACTGGCACCAGCACCATATCCGTCCCAGCATACTCGATCAGCAGGTATTCGCGTTCATTGCCTTCCACGGTGCGGCGGCGCATGCCCCCGAAGCGCCCGATGCCGTAATCGACGTGGACGACATAATCGCCTTCCTGCATGTCGGCGTAGCTGGTTTCCGGCA
>JAIOHO010001148.1 GCA_019912905.1 Anaerolineae bacterium | reverse complement strand
GCCCTGGATGTGCGGCTGGAAACCATAATCGGCGGTCGGCTCGGTCAGTTGGGTGATGTCTCCGGTCGCCACCTGCACTTTACAGACCGCGCCCCGGCCTTCGCGCAGGGTCCAGAAGACGAGAAATTCGCTGTCGGCGGTAAAGCCGATATTGGTATGGTAGTTGGGCGTCTGGTTGATCTCCCCCAGCGGCGTCAGACGGCGGCAGTCACGCAGGGTCCAGGCATCCTTGTACGTTTCCGATTCATTCCAGGTTTCGCCTTTACGGGGAGGCATAGAGGTCCTTTCGTCATTCAGAATTGGGAACGGCCTCCACAGGCGGGAGGCCGTCGGTCAGCAGATCGGAGGCTAGAGTTGTTTGCATTGGCCCTCAGCCCCCACCCCCTTCTCCCTCAGGGCGAAGGGGAGTAAGTATCCTTATTTAGGTCCCTCTCCCTGAGGGGGAGACGGATTTAGGGTGAGGGCTAGAGAGTTCATGACGACCCATATTTGACTAAAATCAACGCCGTTCACGCATACCATTCGGCAGGCAGGGCATCCTTCTCGGCGGCCAGCAGTTCAGTCAGGATATGATCGGCATCCTCAATCGATGTCACCAGCGGATCGGTCATCATGGCGCGCCGCAGCAGCGCATAATCGCACGTGATGATGGCCTCGGCGGTCAGCTCATGCGTATCCAGGATGACCTCCTGCATCCCGCGCAGGCCGCGCGGCATCTCCCCGACCGGGCGCGGCTTCGGGCCGTTCATGTCTACGTCGCACAGCAGTTCCAGGAAGGCATCATCGCTCATATTGGTGACAGCCCCGCGATTGGGCGAATTGACATAAAAGGGTTTCCCCAGGCCGCCGACCATGTTTTCGATGATGTCGGTGGCATGATCCGGACCGAAGGTGTCCATGTAGGTCTCGATCGGCGTCTTGCCAGTGACGAAGCCGTCCACCTGATGCCACATTTCGGCGTGGCGCTCGTAGCGGTCTTCCGTCTCCCAGATCGACAGCGCCGGGATGTCGCCGGGGATCGACCCTTTGCCCTGCCAGAAGCGCACATATTCTTTGGTGTGTCCCACACACACCGGCACCGCCCCGAAAATGTCGTAGAGCCTGTAGCCGATGGTGTGGTTCAGCAGGGCCTTGGCCCCTTTGTCGCCGCCGTCGGTCTCTTTGACCGCATCCTGGCGAATCGATTCGGCGATCTTCGGCATCACATCGTCGCCCTCGTACTCCGCTTGCAGCATCCAGGTGAAGTGATTGACCCCGGCGATGCGCATGTCGAAGGCTTCATCGGGCGCGCCAGTCATGCCGTCGGTCGGGATACCGGCGCGGGCGGCGTAGCGCTTTTTGACGTGCGGCATGTGCAGGCTGTCGCACAGGGCAAAACTCTTGATGTGCGGCGCATAGCGGGCCAGCGCCATGCCGTTGACGGTCGAGGGATTGATGTAGTTGATTACCCAGGCGTCGGGGCACATCGTCTCGATGTCGCGGATGCAGCGCATGATCACTGGCAGCTCACGCATCGCCCGGAAGATGCCGCCCGGTCCGATGGTGTCGCCGGAGCACATGCGGATGCCATATTTCTCCGAGATGGTGCAGTCGATGCCGCGAAAATACACGGTGCGGTCGGCAAAGCTGAGGACGACAAAATCCGCACCTTGCAGCACGTCTTTCCAGTCGTAGGCCGCCTCGATCTTCAGCGGCACCCCGGTCTCGGCGACGACCATCTCGGCCAGTTTCGCCATGCGGTCGAGCCGTTCCGGGTTGTTATCCACCAGGGCCAGCGTGCCGGTGTTCAGGTGCGGCGAATGCACCATCTGCCAGATGGCCTGCCGCCCGAAAAACAGGCTGCCCGCGCCGATGACGACGACTTTAGGATGTTGGGGGTTAGCCATGTTGTTGGAGTTCTCCTTGTCTGTCTGAATTCCCTCCACCCGGCCTCCCCCGAAGGCAAGGGAAGCGAGATGGAGGGGTCAACTAATCGTCAGATTCTCATTCGTTCAGCCGCTTACGCGTAGGAGTCGATGATTTCGTGCACGTCTAGCACATACACCTGGCGCTGGCCTTCGTGCGCTGAATCGATGCACACCTGCTTGCCATCCCGCCGCCAGCGAGGATGCAGATCACAGCGGATCGGCCCTTGCAGTTCCGGCGGCGCATAGAACTTGCCGATGTCGATGCGCGTCTGGGTCGCCAGGTGATACAGCATCAGCGTGCGATTGTGCTCGGCATCCGGGTAGGTGTCGGTCAGCATCCACTGGCGATCCGGCGAGTAGGAGCAGTGGCCGTCGGTCGAGAACAGGCCCTCGCCGACGATCTCCACCTGATCGGTATGATCGGTGTACAGCAGGTAATGCGTGCCCAGATCGTGATGATGCGCCCAGGCCACCACCTTATCGGCCACGTACCAGTCGTAATGCGACACAAAATTGTCGTCGGCCATCAGATGGATGTCGCTGCCATCAGGGTTGGCGGTGAACAGGCGCGTGAACCAGCCGCCGCCTTCGCGCTCCCAACGGTGCAGGAAGGTGAAGCGGTTGTTGGCCGGGTTGACCACAAAATGATTGAACCAGTGTTTGCCCTGGTCCATCGCCTCGCGCGGCTTGAACTGGCTCATCTGGTCGAGCGTGATGATGAGCTGATTATTGCCGGTTTCCAGGTCCATCCAGTACAGCCCGTCATCATCCGGGTGCGCCACATCGAAATTCGGGTCCGGCACCCCGGCATAGCCGTAGCCGGGCCGGGTGTGATGCAGGCGCGAGAAATTGCCAGAAATCGAGAATTTCCCATCGTGGCTGATGGCGTACACCGGGCGCGGCAGGGTGCGGGTTTCGCCGCTGTGGATGTTGCGCACCATCGATACGTAGCGGTCGCCGATGCGCTTGTTGTAGATGATCGTGCTTTCCGGCTCGGAAGGCAGCCAGTGCAGCATACAGCTTTGCTGCCAGTTCCAGGCGGTGGTCTCGTCGAGCGGCATCCACTGGTTGCCCTGGGCCGTGTCGATCAGGCCGATGACGACCGCATCCCCGGCTTCCGGCGCGCGTTCCATGAAGTCGCTTTCCAGCGCCAGCAGGTAGCGCCCGCTCTTGTTCCAGGGGAATTTATCGTAGTACCCGAAAAAATGATGTTTCCCGCTCGTGACGGCGGTCGCGGGCAGAAAGTGAGAGGTATGGCTGGACATAGGCTCTAATTTTCTCCAATGCAGGGTTACCAGTAATTTTGTGATGGTCAGGCTGGTTGGTGCTGAACCGCGACCCCGGCCAGATTCAGATCTTCGGCGAAATGGCAGGCCGCGAACTGCCCCGGTCGCACCTCCCTCAGCGGCGGTGTGTCGTGCTTGCAGATGTCTTTGGCGTACTGGCAGCGCGGGTGGAAATAACAACCGCTGGGCGGGTTGGCCGGGTCGGGCACATCGCCTTGCAGGACGATGCGTTTTTTGCTGTCGCGCGTTTTGGGGTCGGTCGTATGCACCGCCGACAGCAAAGCTTCGGTGTAGGGGTGCAGCGGTTGGGCATACAGCTTACGCACCGGGGACAGTTCCACGATTTTGCCGACATACATCACGGCCACGCGGTTGCTGATATGCTTGACTACGCTCAGATCATGCGAGATGAAGACGTAGGTCAGGTTGAGTTCCTGCTGCAAGCGTTTGAGCAGGTTCAGAATCTGTGCCTGCACCGAGACATCGAGGGCCGAGACCGGCTCATCGGCGATGATCAGGCCGGGGTTGAGCGCCAGGGCGCGCGCCACGCCGATGCGCTGCCGCTGGCCGCCGCTGAAGGCATTCGGATAGCGCGTGATGTATTCGGGCCGCAGGCCGACCAGCTTCATCAGATCGACGACGCGTTCCTCCAGTTCGCGGCCTTTGGCGACCTGATTCAGCTTGAGCGGCTCGCCGATGATTTCCAGAATCGTCTTGCGCGGGTTGAGCGACGAATAGGGGTCCTGAAAGATCATCTGCATGTGCTGACGCAGTGGACGCAGTTCCTGGTTATTCAGCCGGGCCAGGTCGATCATCGGCGCATCGGCTCCACCGGGGCGGAACAGAATCTGCCCCTGAGTAGGCCGGTACAGCCGGGCGATGACCCGTCCGGTGGTCGTCTTACCACAGCCGCTTTCGCCCACCAGCGCCAGTGTCTCGCCGCGCTTCACGCTGAACGACACCCCATCCACCGCGCGCACATGACCGACCACGCGCGAAAAGACGCCGCCGGTGATGGGAAAATGTTTCTTGAGATCGTGGACTTCGAGCAACGTGTAGCTGGAATTTTCTGTCATAGGAATCGCAATCTACCGTTCTGTCTCTGCGCTTCAGCGATCGGTGGAACCGGCATCCTCATCTTTCGCCCGCCGAAGTGCGCACGGTGGGCGTGCTGGCCGGTTCTTCGAGTCCGCCGTACAGCAGGCAGCGCACTTCATGGCCGCCGCCCACGTCGATCATCACCGGCACGGTCGTATCACACACGCCGGGCATCCGTTCGCGGCAGCGGGCGAAAAAGGGGCAGCCCTCATGCACCCTGTAAGGGTCGGGCACGATGCCTGGGATGGTCGCCAGCCATTCTTTTTCCTGCTCGATACGCGGCAGACTTTCCAGCAGCGCCCGGGTGTAAGGATGTTTGGGGTCATCGAAAATCTCGACCACCGTTCCCTGCTCGACCACGCGTCCCAGGTACATCACCGCCACCTCGTCGGCCATTTCCGCGATCACGCCCAGGTTATGGGTGATAAACATGATCGACATGCCGTAATCCTGGCGCAGCGCCTGCATCAGTTCGAGGATCTGCGCTTCGGTGGTCACGTCCAGGGCCGTCGTCGGCTCGTCAGCGATCAGCAAACGCGGGTGGCACGACAGCGCCATCGCGATCATCGCCCGCTGGCACATGCCGCCGCTGAGCTGGTGCGGGTAGGAGCGCATGATCTGCTCCGGTTTGGGCAGCCCCACCTGGCGCAGCATCTCCAGCGCGCGCTGTTCCGCTTCTTCGCGGCTGACCTTCTGGTGCAGCAGGATGTTCTCGCTGACCTGATCGCCGATCGAATGCACCGGGCTGAGCGAGGCACGCGGCTCCTGAAAGATCATGGCGATTTCGCCACCGCGAATGGCGCGCATCTCGTCCCCCATCGGCGGCAGATCAGTAATGCAGACCGTTTCTTCGGGCGTGCGGTGATACACAATCTCGCCGTGGACGATTTTGCCGGGCGGACGCACCATGTTCAGAATCGACCGGGCGGTGACGCTCTTGCCGCAGCCGCTTTCGCCCACCACGCCGAGCACATGCCCGCGCTCGATGGTGAAACTGGCCCCATCCACCGCCCGCGCCTCACCTTCGACCACGTAGAAAAAGGTTTGCAGGTCGCGCACTTCGATCAGATAGTCTGTGGAAGATTGCGTCATGATTACCCCCGCACCGCATACGGATCGGCAGCGTCGCGCAGACCGTCGCCCACGAAGTTAAACGCCAGCACCGTCACCACCACGAACAGCGCCGGGGTCAGAATCCAGGGCGTGAGCGCGATTGCCTGCAAATCCTGGGCATCGCGCAGCAG
>JAIOHO010001147.1 GCA_019912905.1 Anaerolineae bacterium | reverse complement strand
GCTACATCGCTTCACTTACCAAACACGGTGACCCGGTCCCTGAAGAGCCAGACGATATGATCGTCATTCGCCGTGAGCAAGCTGTCTAATATCTCGTCACGCCAGGTGATCCGGGCGCTGGAAAAGCTCGGTTTTTACGTCGATCATCAGACCGGCAGCCACATCATCATGCGCCGGGACGATCCCCGCACCACCATCCCCATTCCAGAACGCAGCGAAATGCGCAAAGGCACACTGCGCAAAATCATCAAGCAAGCCGGGCTGACGGTGGATGAATTCCTGACCCTGCTTTAGCTCTACTCGTCAGCAAGCGTTAAGATTCAATTCTCAGCCCTGTAAAGCAACGAGGAAAGGTCTCATGATAAATTGGCGAACTTGTCAGGAGCACGCTGAGGGTATTCTTGCTAGTGGCATCTATCACTTGAAAAACACCCCTGCCCAGAATGAAGATTGGCCGACAGCAGCGGGTAATTACCTTATTAGCTATCGAAATCAACCTGCTTATATCGGTGAGGCAAAGAATCTCGCTCATCGTTTGGCGCAACAAGCCAATATTAGAACGTCACATTTTTACAAAAATTATTGTTCACTCCAGTCACGAGAACTTCCATCCGGTCTTAACATCGGGGACTTTCCTATCCAGGTCATGCCTCATGGATTTGGACGTAAGGAGATCGAGGAGTTCGGAATTGTCGATCTTTCCGTTTGCTTAAATAAGTTTCAGAAGAACAAACGGCAGAAATTCAGTGCGTCAATCGACCCGAATTTGTGGAGTGCGGTTCAGTCTGCCGCTGATAAACTGTTGCATGAAGGAGAATTACTGCTACTTGAGCAACAGGCAGTTGATTGGTTTGAGGCAATCGCCCCGAACAATTCTGGCTTGTACTGGGTGGAACTACCCAGCAACGAAGTGATCTATGTTGGTGAGAGTTCAAGTATCGAAGAACGCTATAATACACACAGTAGTCAGACTTATTTTTCGGCACTCAGGCGGCACATTGGAACCGAGTTATTAGGCTTCACGCTGATTCAGAAAAAGGGCAAAAAACGTTACTTCACTAAAGATCAAGATCAGGCAGTCACAAACCTGCTGCGAAATTGTAAAGTACGCATGTTTCCAATACGTCTGGGTCGTTATGAACTCGAAACGCATCTTATTCAAAAGTACCGACCGATTCTCAACAGAAAAGATAATTACTAATGTTCTGGTTCTAAGCTTATAGGGATATGGCTCATGTCGGGGTGTTCAGGCGCTGCCCGGCATAGATTTTCAACATACTGACGAAGTGGTTTACCTGCTGAAACTCGTCAAGCTCGGCCTCTTCGTCGGCAGTCAGAGTCCGATCCCGGTTGGCGTCCAGCAAGACCTGCACCCGATCCTGTGTCGCCTCCGACGCATGAAAGGCGATCACCTGCGCGGGGGTGGGGGCTGAGAGCAGAAATTCGTACACTTCAGCGTAGACGGGAGATGATGCGATTGCCATAATCCGGCTCCGATCTCTGGCGACGAGTAGAGCATGATCGCGGGGTGAAATGAGCCATCTCACCCCACGACCAGCGTGTACCCCGTCTGATCTTCCAGCTTCGCCTGCGCCGTTTCCAGCGCGGCGGCATCGGGTTCATCGGCCAGCTTGACCGAGACTTCGGCGCGGTCCACGTGGATGCCCGGTCCTTTGGTCACGCGCCAGCCCGCCTCGCGCACCAACTGCGCGGCGATCTGCAAAATCTGCTGCTGGTTGGGGTGCGGATGAATGTGGATGGCATAGCCCGTCTGCTCGGACAGCTCGCGGATCAGGGGGAGATGGCGCTCGCCGACCTGTGGCGAGATGAACGTCAGCGCCAGGCCGCCCTGTTTCAGTCCGACTCGATACAGGCCGAGCGGTTCCAGTGCCTGCCGCACCAGTCCATAGGCCGCGTTGATCTCCAGCGGCTCGCGCCCGGAGGTTGGTTGAGCGGAGGACGCTTCTGCCGGTTGGCTGTCGGCTGAACCACCCCCGACGCGCAGGCGGAATCCGGTCAGGTCGAGATAGGCGCGTTCGAGCGCGGCCCGATCTTCCACGCCGGAGACTTCGACCGTGACCTCGCCCTGGTTGAGATAAAACGACGGCCCCTTGACGATGCGCCCGCCGGGAGGCAGCACTTCATCCACCGCCGCACCGAGTGCCTGCTGATTGATGGCCGGGTTGATCTGGATCTCCCAGCCGGTTTGCTCGGCCAACTGCTCGATGGGGTCGGCATACTGGCGCTGCGCCGGTTCAGGGAAATCGAAGGTCAGGGTCAGGCGTTTGCGATTCACCTCCATGCCCACCTTGCGCAGCCGGGCTTCCAGTGGAAAGGCGGCGAAGGCCATGTCCCGCGCCTGATTCTGCTCGACCGGGCCGTCTTTGAGCGCGCGGCGGGGCAGCAGGCCGCCCGGTTCCAGCGACGCGCCATCGTGCGCCAGCGCCAGCACCACCGTCAGCAGCGCCTGTTCCAGGGTCACGCCGTCCGGCAGCGGGTCGGGGAGCAGGTCGGCGGGCTGGATCGGCTGCCCGGCGGCGACCAGAATCTGCCGCTGCGTGAACGGCAGCAGAATATCCTGCCACTGCTGCGCCTCATCCAGCCTGAGCTTGAGGTTCGCCATCAGGCCCTTGTCGTCATCCACTTTTTCCCACCCGCCGATGACCCACAGCAGCGCATCGGCAGGGTAGTGGCGGCCCTTCGCGCCATAGACCTGAGCTTCGAAGGCATCGGCGCTGGCATTGACCACCACCCCAACGCGCGGGCGGCCATTGCTGTCGCGCAGGACGACCAGCTTGCCGACGAGGTCCGGGTTCGCCAGCATGATCGCCAGTTGGCGCTGCTGGCGGGCCACCTGCTCGACGGAGCGCACCTGGAAGGTATCGCGCCTGCGCCAGTCGGCGGCAAAATGCACGCTGTCGGTCAGGGCGGACATCACCTCGGCCTGGCGTTCGGCATCGCCCCACCACATCTGCGCCAGTTCGCGCGCGCTGAAGAAACTCCCGGCCTGATTTTTGAGCTGCCCCCACAATTCCGCCGGATCGAGCGGGCGGGCTTCCTGACCGCTGCGAATCTGCCCCAGTGCCCAGGGGCGTCTGGCGAAGGCAAAGGTGATTGTCTGACCAATGCGTGGGGTCTGCACGCGCTTGACACGCTGGCGCAGGGCGGAGGCGAGGCTGTGACGTGCGCCGGGGTCGCCATGCACCAGCATGATTTCCTCCGCGCCGAGCGCCTGGGCATATTGGACCAGTTCGTTTTCATCGGCGTGAGCGGACAGCGAATAGGTGCCCACCTCACAGCGCACGCTGACCGTCGAGTCGTCGATGCGCAGGGTAAAGTCTTCCCCGGCCTGGCGCTTGCGCATCATGGTTTGCAGGAAACGGCCCGGCGCTTCCTCGTCCTGATAGCCGGTGAGGAAGATGCCGTTGCGTTCGTCCCCGGCCCAGTTTTTGGCATAGACCACCGAGGCCCCGCCAGTCAACATGCCGCTGCTGGCGACGACGACCGCCGGTTCCGCGCTCTGGACGACCTGCTCCCGCATGGCCGCGCTGGCGATGGGCTTGACCTTGCCCCGGAAAAAGAGCGGGTCCTCCCCGGCGGCGCGGACGCTGCTTTCCGGCAGCCAATCACGGAAGCGGGTATAAGCGGTGCAAACGCTGCGCACCATGCCATCGGCATACACGGGTACGTCCAGTTCGTCGCGGAAGGCCAGGATAATTTGCAGCACTTCCTGGGCGCGGCCCAACGCAAAGGCCGGGATCAGCACCTTGCCGCCCCGGTCGGTGACGGCCTTGAGCATGTCGATCATGCGGCGTTCTTCGGAAGCGCGCATGGCGTGCAGCTTGCCGCCGTAGGTGCTCTCCAGCACCAGGGCGTCGGCCTTGATGCGCGGCGGATCGGCGCTGACGACGGCGCGGTTGGCTCCCAGCGACACATCGCCGGACATGACCAGCGTGCCTTCCTCGCCTTCGAGCACCAGTGTGGCCGCGCCCATGATGTGCCCGGAGGGGTGATAGGTGACCTGTAAGCCATCGCCCAGGCGCACCGGCTGGCGGAACTGCACCGGCTGGAAGGCGTCCATCAATCGGGCTGAGGCGATCTCGTCGAAGATCGGCAGTTCACCCTCAGCATCCTGCTTGCTCTGCATGATGCGCTGGGCATCGGTCTGCAAAATGCGCGTGAGTTCGACCGTCGGCGGGGTCGCCAGCACGGGGACGTGCGGGTACTGCTCGACCACCAGGGCCAGCGCGCCGGTATGATCGGTGTGGGCATGGGTGACCAGGATGTAGTCTGGCCCGCCCGCCTGCGTAATCAGGCTGAGATCGGGGAGCTGATCGGTCTGGATGCCCCGGCTGGTTTTGGGCGAGATGCGGATTCCGGCATCGACCAGCAGGGTTTTGCCGCCCATCTGGATGAGCGTGCTGCTGGCCCCGACTTCATCCGCGCCGCCCAGGAAGGTCAACTGCATGATATTTGTCCTTATCTTGCCCTCACCCTAAATCCGTCTCCCTCAGGGCGAGGGACTTTCATACTCTGATGATGTGTTTCTCCCTTTCGCCATGAGGGGCACTGCACAGGGGTGAGGGCTTTTTAACGTCTGAAAAGCAGGCGAGAAACAGGCAAAAGTTGGAAAATCGTTTGTGATGTTGCTGCCCGGTAGAACCGTCCCGCCGGGATCAACGCGGATCGACCCCATCGGCGCGGTTCTACGAGACGTACATCAATTTTGCTGCGAGGCATTCAACACCTTGATGCCTACCGACTCTCACACCATCTGCACACGGCGGGCACTGGCGATTTCGTCATTTTCGAGAGGGCGAATCTGATTCGGATAGACGGATACCAGCGCCACTAGATCGCCGTTGAAGGTTACGAACTCGACTTCGTAGCCTTTGTGATCGCCATACACATGGACAATCATACCCACGTCTCCGGCACTTAGCCCATGTTCCGGTAAATCTTGCGTCAGGGCAACACGTTCCAATTCCTGCATTATCTTAGCCTCCTTAGCAACGGATAGGCGCTCACCAGTCGGGGCGTGTCGTCACCTTCATCAATAATCCACACGACACGCACGCCGGGATTTCTCCCATCCGGTGTATTAATTGCGCCTTCAACCACATAATGCACGCCGAAGGGTGGGCGTTCATCGGTTTTTATGACTTCATGATCGCTTGCATGTTGCTTGAGCGCCTCTGCCATGACTTGCCATTTGTCTATTGTAAAACCAAATGCCAGAAAGAAGGCTGCTTTGGCTCTGCCGTTCTCACTGGTGAGGTCGAGCAGATAGCGTACAATCTTTGCCTCTGGCACAACGGCTTTGTCAGAATTCGGCAATTTCATGCTTTATCCCAGCGGCGCGGTTCTACTGGACATCCGTGAGTGAATCATACCAGATTGCAGCCCATGAGACTACGCAAAGCCGGGCGTGGCTGAAGCGGTCATAGGGCTTGCCCGGCAGCGGCGCTATAATCACGGGCGTCTTTCGTCTATGAGTACCCGGAGTCCGTACCATGCATACCACCATTGAAAACACATTGCCGCGCACCTCACCTGAACATCAGGGA
>JAIOHO010001146.1 GCA_019912905.1 Anaerolineae bacterium | reverse complement strand
CTTCCGCGCCCAGCCGCCCGGCGAGGCTCATCTCGGCCAGCGCGACCGCCAGTCCGCCCTCGCTGAGGTCGTGGCAGGCCTGTACCAACCCGGCCCGAATCGCCCGGTGCAGCGTGCGCATGAGCGCCGGAGCCTTGCGATTGGGCTGCGGAACGGTCCCGCCAGCCCGCCCATGAATCTGGTTAAAGTGGCTGCCGCCCAGTTCGTCGTAGGTTTCCCCGATGATGTACAGCGAATTGCCAGGCTGCTTCAGGTCCATCGTGACTGTGCGGCGCGCATCCGGCACGATGCCCATAGCCGAGATCAGCAGCGTCCCCGGAATGGCATGGCGCAGCCCATCGGTATCGGCATATTCGTTGTTCAGGCTGTCCTTGCCGGAGATATAGGGCACGCCGTAAGCCACCGCCGCATCGTGGCAGCCCTGCGCGCTGCGCACCAGGCTCCCCAACCGGTCGGGCAGGTTGGGATTGCCCCAGCAGAAATTATCGAGGATGGCGATCTGGTCCGGGTCCGCGCCGACCGCGACGACGTTGCGCACGGCTTCATCAACGGCGGCCCAGGCCATCGCGTAGGGGTCGAAATCGGTGTACTGCGGGCAGATGCCGCTGCCCAGGGCGACCGCCTTCGGGTAGGAATCTGTCGCAGATTGATGTTTGGTATCGAGCGGCACCAGCACCGACGCATCCCCGGGACCGTGTTCGTCCACACCCACCAGCGGTTTGACGACCGTGCCGCCCTGGACCTCGTGATCGTAGCGCCGGACGACGCTTTCCTTACTGCGGATATTGGGATGCGCCAGCAGCTTGAGCAGTGTCTGCCCATAATCCGGTTCGGAGAAATCGGTAATTTCAGGCAGCGTTGGCGGCGTCCAACTAGCTTGCAGGTGGCGCACAGGGATGCCGTCGTGCAGGAAGTCCATCGCCATGGCACCGATCAGCTGGTCACCATAATACAGTTCGAGCCGCCCACTATCGTTAAATTCGCCGATGCACACCGCTTCGACGTCCTGCCCGGCGCTGATCGCCCGCAGCGCGTCCCAGTTTTCCGGCGGCACCGCCAGCACCATGCGTTCCTGCGCTTCACTCAGCCAGATTTCCCAGGGACGCAGGCCGGGATATTTCAGCGGCACGTGCTGAAGCTGAACGCGCGCGCCAGTGT
The DNA here is from genome assembly GCA_019912905.1 of Anaerolineae bacterium. Taxonomy (GTDB): domain Bacteria; phylum Chloroflexota; class Anaerolineae; order Aggregatilineales; family Phototrophicaceae. The sequence goes on along the minus strand of JAIOHO010001146.1, from coordinate 3,191 downwards.
CCTGGCCCATCTCGCCCACCGCCGACGACAGGCCGCCCGCGCCGCAGTCGGTGATGGCGCTGTACAGTTGGGCATCGCGCGCCCGCAGCACCACCTCCTGCACCTGCTTCTCCTGAATGGGGTGGCCGATCTGCACCGCGCTTCCAGCGACCTCGCCGGTGGTGCCGTCCATCTCCATGCTGGAAAAGGTCGCCCCGCGCAGGCCGTCACGCCCGGTCCGCCCGCCGATGACGACGATCCAGTCGCCGGGACGCGCACCGGTGGGATGCGCCTCGCGCGGCAGCAGGCCCAGGCAGCCGCAGAAAACCAGCGGATTGGCCGTGTAACCGCGATGATAGAGGATCGCGCCGTTGACGGTCGGAATCCCCATTTTATTGCCGTAATCCTCGACGCCGTGCACCACGCCATCAGCGATGCGGCGCGGGTGCAGCACGCCCTCCGGCAGCGCCGTATCGAGCAGGTCCTGTGGGCCGAAGCACAGCACATCGGTGTTGGCAATCGGGCGCGCGCTGACGCCCAAAATGTCGCGGACCACGCCGCCGACCCCGGTATTCGCGCCGCCGAATGGCTCGATGGCCGAGGGGTGATTGTGCGTCTCGACCTTGAACGCCAGGTCAAATTCGTCATCAAAGGCGACAATCCCCGCGTTATCCACGAAGGCGGAGCGCACCCAGGGTTTGTTCGCCGTTTCCGTCGCCGCGCGGATATAGGTCCGCAGCAGGCCGTGAATCGTCTGAAGGACCCGCTCGGAATTGACCGGCGCGCCCGGCAGAGGCCCCTGATAGTCGATGGTGGCGCGAAAGGTCTTGTGGATGCAGTGTTCGCTCCACGTCTGGGCGATCATCTCCAGTTCGACGTCGGTTGGGTCGCGGTCTTCCTGCTGGTAATACGTCTGAACGGCCTGCATTTCTTCCAGATTGAGCGCCAGCCGCCGCTCGGCACTGATCGCCAGCAGTTCGGCATCATCGGCTTCGCGCAGCCGGATGGTCTCGACGGTATCATCGACCGCCTGATGGGGCACAAATGGTGGGCTGATGGGTGCGTCGATCTGGCAGCGCTGAATGACGGCGTTGGAAAACAGCATCGTCGCCAGCCGTCGCAGCTGCTCGTCGGTCAGGTCGCCGCGCAGCCCGTAGCGCTGGCCGGTGGCTGCCTGCTCGACCGGGCCAAAGCCCAACTGCTGCGCCGCGCGCACGAGATTCTCCGCCACCGGGTCCGTCACGCCGGGCAGCAGCGTCACTTCGATGCTGTGGTCGGCGGCTTCGGGTAAGGCGGCAGGCTGATCGAGATCGGCAGTCACCGCAAAATCCTCGATGACCGGATCGGCCAGCAGGGTCTGTCCGAGTCGCTGGGCTGCCTGAAGCGTCAGGCTGCCCCTTACAAAAAAAACACGGGTGCCGAAACATCCCGTGAGCGTGTTTATTCCGAGTTGATGGGCGGCTTGCACCCATGCGTTGTCCGTCTCCGGCGCGTCGTGATGACGCCGCCATACCTCAAAGCGGAAGGTGTTCACCCCCAAGGCGCTGCTTCCTCTGAACTCGCTGGCATACAAGGCTGAGGTCATGATAACAACATTCGCCGGATTTTCAAGCACTGATTTACCCACGCTTTTCAATCTTTCTTAACAAAACTCTTGATCACCTTAACGGACGCGTCCCCTTCATTGATGAGCCAGAAGCGCCCCGCCGCCGCCGGAATCACAAACGTTTCCGCATAGTTGAAGCGCTGGCGCAGGCCGTCCGGCGTTTCCAGCAGGATCGAGCGCCCTTCGACCAGACTCATCACCTGACAGGACCCCGCCGTTTCGACCTCCACCTGCGTGGCAAATTCCAACCGGTGCACGTCGTAAAAATGTTCCGGGTGAGTCGGCAGATGCACCACCTGCCAATCCGCCCCCGCTGCGATCACGACCGGTTTGCACAGCAGTTCATCCGGCACGCGCGGCCCCTTGCGCTCAAAATACAGGTTGTCGAATGCGCGCGGGATGTTCAGCGGGCGCGGTCGGCCATCCAGGTCCAGCCGCATCCAGTCGTACATCTTGAAGGTGAAGATGTAGGGCGTCGCGCTGATCTCCAGCACCATGTTGTTCACACCGGAGCAGTGAATCGTGCCGTTGGGGATCAGAAACAGGTCGTGCCTGTGGGCCGGATGCACCTGCACGAAACGCTTCACCTCGACCGGCACCGCCGCCTGAAAGCTGCGGTCCAGCGCGGCGCGAAATTCCGTCGGGTCGATATCCTCCCGGAAGCCGAGATACACCTGGGCATCCGGCGCGCAGTCGAGGATGTAGTAGGTCTCGTCCTGGGTGAAGGTTTCCCCGAAATGGCGGCGGATGTAATCCGGGCGCGGGTGGCATTGCAGCGACAGGTTGCCGCCGTCGAACGTATCCAGAAAATCGAAGCGAATTGGAAACTCGTAACCAAAACGATCCGCGGCATGGCCCAGCACCGCCCGGTGATCGTGGAACATCAGAAAATCGAACGAAACTTCCAGCAGGCAGCCGTCACTCTCGAACGTCAGCCCATTTTCCGGCACGATCAGCTCAAACGACCAGGCATAATTGGGCGCATCCTGTGGCAGACCGGGGATGTGCTCCTTAATCCACTGCCCGCCCCACACCCCCGGCTCGAACCAGGGGCGCACCCGGAAAAACGAGCGGCTCATATGGTCCAGCGCCGCGCGGAAATCCTCCCCGCGCATGATGGCCGGTTCGTCGGGCCGCTGCTCGTCCACGATCCAGTCGATGCGCGCCAGCAGGTCAGCCTTGTGCCGGTTGAGCGCCACCCAATCGACGAAGTAGAAGCGCTTGTACATCGGCTTGGGCGCGCCCGGCTGAGATACACCCAGGTTGGTCACCGCCCCCGCGCGCGACCGGAATTGAATCTCGTTCTTGGGCACATCCACGTAAACCAGCGCCGCATCCCACCCTGCCAGCGCCGCACCGCACCCGTAAACGATGCTCAGGTTCGCGTCGTCGGATGGACTAATCGCCGCCAGTCGATTGGGATCAAAAAAGTCGGCCAGTTGTCCGGTGAAGCGCGTGCCAAACAGCGGATCGCCGCCGCCCAGGAACGGCGCACACAGGGCCTCGATGTCCGCTTCCGGGCGCAGCGCCTGGCGGACGTCGTGCCACGCGGGACGGAGTCCCCGCCGCTTCAGCGCCGCGTCCAGTTGCTCGCGCAGGTTCGCCC
>JAIOHO010001145.1 GCA_019912905.1 Anaerolineae bacterium | reverse complement strand
CTCATATTCAGCCCGGCAGTCGTCGCACATCTCGAACTGCCGCATCGTCGTATTGGGCCGATCATAGGGCAGCGCATGGATAATGCTGTAACGCGGCCCGCAGTTGGTGCAGTTGGTGAACGGATAGAGGTAGCGGCGGTTGTCAGGATCGAACAGCTCACGCTGGCAGTCCGGGCAGGTGGCGACGTCAGGCAGCACCAGCGCCGTTTTGCGGCCCTGATCGTCGCTGTGCCGGATCGTGAACGCCGTATAACCATTGGGTTCAATCGGATAGGTCTGGATGCGCTGGATGAGGGCCAGCGGCGGTTTTTCCTGCTGGATGCGCCTTGCAAAGTCGTTTAGCTGGGCCGGTGTGCCATCCACCTCGATGATCACACCCTGCGCACTATTGCTGACCCAACCAGCCAGGCCCATCTCGGCAGCCAACCGGTACACAAACGGGCGAAATCCTACCCCCTGGACTGCCCCCTGAATCTCAATCCGCACCCCCTCGCGCCTCAAGACGTTCCACCTCCGCTGCAATGCGCTGCACCACCTGATCAGCCGTCTCCTCGACGATCTGCGTCAGGCCGCAGCCATGCTCGAACGAAGCACCCTCAATACCGTATATTCGTAGATATTCTGGTAATTGTCCCAGTATCCGCGCCATTTCAACAGCCTCAGCCACACCAAAGGCATGCGTGGAGGTCGCAAACATACTGGACAGAATGGGTTGTGCCCGAACGTCTAGTTCAATTAAGGCGCCGGGTTCAGCACCGGAAATCACCGCATCCACCACGGCGACGCACCGAAAATCTGACCAACGTGAGATCAGGTCGGTGCCTTCGCCGCTGGCTTCGCAGGCCACCAAACCCGGCAGTTGCAAATTCTGTAACCGCTGCGCGACATAGGGGCCAACCCCATCGTCGCCGCGATAGATATTCCCAACACCGATGCACAGCATCGTTTCGACTCTGACTACTCGCGTTCGATCTCAAGCCGCAGCGAATGCACCGAGCAGGAAATGCACGGGTCATAATTGCGGATGGCCTGCTCACACTGCCACGTCAGTTGATCCTTGGGCAGGTCGAGCGCCTCCTGAACGAAGTAACGCAGGTCGTGCTCGATGGTGCGCTGATTCTGAGCCGTCGGCGGCGCGATGTGCGCATCCAGGATGATGCCCTCGTCGTCGATGGTGTAGCGATGATAGAGAATGCCGCGCGGCGCTTCGGTGCAGCCATAACCCGTGCCTGCACGCGGCTCGATGGCGACCGACGGCTTCTCCGGCGGTTCATACGCCTCGATAATCCGCAGGGCTTCGTCGTAGGCAAACAGCGTTTCCAAGCTGCGCACGATGATGCTCTTAAACGGATTGTTGACGGGACCATCCACGCCAACCTCCCGTGCCACCTGCTGGACGATCGGCGGCAGCTTATCGTAGTTCAGGTTGTAGCGTGCCAGCGGGCCGACAAAGTAGGCATTGCGCTCCCGAATCATCGATTGCAGGGCGGTCGAATGCTCGACATGTTCTTCGACAAAGGTCTGGTCAAACGCACTGATGTCGATGTCCAGTCCCTTGTTCGAGACCAGCCGCCCCTCGTTATAGGGATATTCATCGGGATGCCGCAGAGCTACGTACTCATAGTCACGCTCAAATTCAGGGAATGGCAGACCGGCAGTAAACCGAACCATCTCGATGCTGGTATCACGGCCCCACTTCAGGTCATCGACCAGCACTTGCAGTTCGCGCTTGGTGGGGACCCGGTAGAAACCGCCAACCCGTACATTGATCGGGTGAATTTCGCGCCCGCCCACCACCGTGACCAGGTGGTTGCCAATCTTCTTCAGCCGCAGGCCATTCTTGACGACCTCAGGATAATCCGCGGCCATAGCGATCGCATCGGGATAACCCAGAAAATCCGGCGCATGCAGCATGTAGACGTGCAGCACATGACTTTCGATCCACTCCCCGCAGTAAATCAGGCGGCGCAGCGCCCGCAGCTGACCATCGACCTTGACGCCGATCGCCTGCTCCATCGCGTGCACCGAACTCATCTGATAGGCTATCGGGCAAATCCCGCAGATTCGCGCGGTGATGTCCGGGGCTTCCGTGAACGATCGTCCCCGCAGGAAACCCTCAAAAAAGCGCGGTGGCTCGAAGATCTTGAGCTTCACATCGGTGACCCAATCATCTTTGATTTTGACAAACAGGCCGCCTTCACCCTCGACGCGCGCCAGATAATCAACCTTAATGGTCTGCGTGCTCATGCGCTTCGCTCTCCTTCCGAAATGCTTCAGCGTAAGCGTTAAAACCGCGAAACGCGCGGACGAGTTCAGGCTCAGTTTGGCCCATTTCCTGCCACTGCGCGCTGAGTGCAGCTGTATTCGGTGTTTCCATCGGCCCGAAACAGCCGTAGCAGCCGCGATTGTAGGCCGGGCACAGCGCCCCGCACCCCGCCTGGGTCACCGGTCCGAGACACGGCGTTCCATGCGCGACCATCACACAGCTTACGCCGCGGCGTTTGCACTCCACGCATACGCTGTACGACGCAATATTCGGCTTGCGCGCATGCAGGTAGGCGTTGAGAACCTCGACGAGCTGGTACTTGTTAACCGGGCAGCCGCGCAGGGCATAGTCAACGAAGACGTGATCGGCGATCGGAGTCGATTTACTCAGGGTGTCGATGTAAGCAGGCGTCGCATACACAATCGAAATGTAATCATCGACATTCGCATAGTTGCGCAGCGCCTGGATACCCCCAGCCGTTGCGCATGCACCAATCGTCACAAGAAATTTCGACTGCTTGCGGATCGTTTTGATTCGCTCGGCATCGTGTTCGGTCGTGATGGAACCTTCCACCAGCGAGATATCATACGGCCCGCGTACCTTCGCCCGGGTCGCTTCCGGGAAGAAGGCAATCTCGACGGCTCCCGCTACAGCCAGCAGTTCGTCTTCACAATCGAGCAGACTCAATTGGCAGCCGTCACAGGAGGCAAATTTCCAAACGGCAAGCTTGGTTTTACGATCAGTCATGCTATACCACCCACCGGGTAACCCAGCTCTGAACCTGCTGGTAAGTGAAGATCGGTCCATCCTTGCAGATGAACACGGGACCGAACTGGCAGTGTCCACAGAAACCCACCGCACACTTCATATTGCGTTCCATCGACACGTAAATATTGTCGTTGCTGACGCCGCGCTTCTGAAGTTCGATGGCGGTAAAGCGCATCATCACCTCCGGGCCGCAGATCATGGCAACCGTATGCAGCGGATCGAAAGGCGCTTTCGGAATCAGCTTGGTCACCACGCCAACATTGCTGTGCCACTTGCTGTCGGCATAATCGACCGTGATATATACTTCCAGGTCGAAACGTGCGCGCCAGCGTTCCAGCTCAGACCGGAACAGAATATCTTCCGGGCTGCGCGTGCCATACAGCAGCACCACTTTCCCATAACGCTCCCGATGCCGCAGCACCTGATACAGCGCGGGACGCAGCGGGGCAAGGCCAATGCCGCCAGCGACCAGCACGACGTCATGTCCGCTGGCCTGGTTCACCGGCCATTCGTTGCCAAAGGGGCCGCGCACGCCGATCTCGTCACCGACTTTCAGATTGCTCATGGCGTTGGTGACCGTACCTACCGCCCGTGTGGTGTGTACTAACCGCTCCGGGTGCGAGGGGTCGCCGCTGATGGAGATGGGAATCTCGCCCACGCCAAACGCATACAGCATATTGAACTGACCAGGCGCAAAATCGAACGTGCGATAGGGATCGCGCGGGGCCAATTCCACGGTGAAAGTATCATACGATTCTCGACCGACCCGCTGAATCACGAAGGGTTCTGGGCGCATGGGGTCGAGAATCTGTTCACGTTGCTCAAGTAACTCAACCATAGACATCCAGCACCTGTAATCTTGTGGCATCCAATCGATCTACGATGACAGTCGCGAAGCGTTTCAGCAGTTCGTAGCCCAGATGATGATCTTCGTCGCATTTCGTCCGCAGGCAGGTCGCATCCAGTGCAATAGCACGAACCAGGGTCAGCGGGCGGGCGTTGTAATGCCACCGGTACGGCGGAATCAGCCACGACCAGCCCAGCACATCGCCTTCGTGGAGCGTTTGCAGGGTGACCTGCCCACGACGATGATCGTGCGCTTCCAGTGCCACCTGCCCGTACCGAATGACATAAAATTCGTTTGCGCTCTCGCCTTCGTGAAAAATATATTGCCCTGCATCAAAACGGACATTCTTCCCACAACCGGCAATGAGTTCCAGATACTGCGGCTCCAGGTCCTTAAAAAAATCATGTTCAGCCAGCAGGGTCTCGATCGCCTTCATGGATCACACTCCCTTCTTCTTGACCTTCACGAATTGCCCGCACTTCTGCGGTAATGTCGATTCCAACCGGACACCAGGTAATGCAGCGCCCGCAGCCGACACACCCCATCTCGCCAAACTGGTCTACCCAGGTCGCCATCTTGTGGGTGAGCCATTGACGGTAACGCGCTTTACTGGAATAACGCACGCTGCCCCCATGAATATAGG
>JAIOHO010001144.1 GCA_019912905.1 Anaerolineae bacterium | reverse complement strand
CCCCATGGAAGCCGTTGACCAGACCGGGCTGGACTTCGTAAATGCCCATGAACCAGTGCATGGTCCATTGGCCGCAGCCCTGCGAGCCGCACAATGTATAACTGCTGCCATAGGCCAGCTCATCATGAGTCAGAATCTGGTAGGTTCCCGGCGCGGTCGGCGCGCTGGAGATGCCGGTCGAGATCTTCCAGCTAAAGATCTGCTGGCCGTTTTCATAGGCGACCAGCGACTGGGTGGGAATGTCCACGACGATGCGCTTGTTTTTTACCGGATCGAGCGGCACGGCCACGTCGCGCGAAGGCAGGTTGATCTTATCCCCCGGCGACAGGACGTTCAGATCGCGGCCCGGGTTCGATTGTTCGATCAGGAAAAAGGGAATGCCTGTCTTGCGCGACACGCTGTAGGCGCTGTCGCCATATTCAATTTCGTAGGTGACAGGGCGATAGCGGACGCGCAGATCGACCGTCGTGTCGAGGTCGGCGATGGCGGTCTGCATTTTTTCCAATGTCTCGACCGGTTCGAGATAACGCAAATTCTGGCCGTCGGGGTTGAGCGAAGCAACCTGGGCGTTCAGGAATGGCATGAAGTTGTCATCGCGCAGCGTCAGGCCGTTGGGACCGGCTTCCAGCCAGGAGAGGAAGGTCTCAGGCGTCGTGGTCCAGGCCACCGTTTGATCGGTGTAGGGGTCGTAGCCGCTCATCTGGATAGGCTGCTGGGCGAGGCGGATCACGTCATCGAGATAGGGCTGGGGGTCCACGGTGTCGGGACTCAGCGGCTGCATGATCAGATCCAGACGCCGCCGCTCGGCCACACCGCCCGGGTTCTGCGTCAATTGTTCGAGTGTCAGGCCTACATCCAGTATGCGTCCCTCGCTGCCGGGAATGCCGACGACGTTGCCATCGCGCAGTTGATAATTGGCGTTCAGCGGCTGGATCTCGACCCGCTGCGATAAATCGAGCAGGAAATTCTGGGCGGTGATGTAATCCGTTTCGACCACAGGTTCGACGCTCCAGCCCAGGGGCATCCCTGCCAGGCCGATTTTTCGAGCTTCTTCGAGCATCGGTTCCGGGTCAAGTTTGAGGCCCAGTTCACTGGTGGTCGCGGTCCAGGTGCGTTCATCATCAATCAGGCGGATGCGCACATCGTTGTTGAAGGCTTTCAACAGGGCGATCTGGGCTTCCTGATCGGTCATGTCGCCAATATAGACGCCGAGTGCCCAGACGTTGGGGAAGATGCGCCCCTGGACGAGATGCGACCCGGCAAACAGGACAAAATACAGCCCGATGACCGCCGCCACTGCTGCCAGTACAACCGGCGTATTGCGCAGATACCACCAGGCATCCTGAACGAGTATCCTGGCGCGGTTCGTCAACCCATTCAACCAGGCATTCGAGGGCCGCCGGGCGTTCAGAAACGTGCGCCCAACCCGATTTTCTTCCGGGGCACGGCGCACGACCATGGAGGTGCGTTCCTGACGTTTGCGCTGACGCTGGCGGGCTGCGCTGGCATGTTTCCGTCTTGACTCGTATAGATCGTCCATCGCCACATCACCTACAACAGGATCATCAAACTTACATCGAAATGATTCACCGGTCCAAGCCGATGAGCAGGATGCAATCTATTTTAGCACGTTTTGCGATTATCGCGCTTCGGTGCGCCAATCCGCACGCGGCGGCGAGAAGACGTCGATGGTCAGGCTGTCCACCAGAATGCGCGCGCTGTGGCGGATACCCCCTGGGATGGCGTAGCTATCCCCCGGCATCAGCACCTTGACCTGATCGCCGATGGTCATTTCCAGGCGACCGTAGACGACATAGCCAACCTGATCGTTCATGTGGCTGTGTTCATGGACCACGGCACCGCGTTCTCTCATGAACTCGCACAACATGGCCTCGTCTGTCGTCGCCATCGTGCGGCGGATGATGCCCTCTGTGACTTCAATCTGGGCAGCGTCTTTGGATGTTACAAAATAACCATCAGCCATCCCAACCTCCCGGCTGCGCCAGTTTCAATCTATCCGCCGGTGAATAGGCTGTCCCTGTGGCGGTGCGATCGTGCTGGACCGAATACGGTTCATCCCGCAAGCCTGTCATGCAACGGAGGCGGCAGCGAAGAGCGGCAGACTCGCGGGTCGATATATCGCGTAATTATGCCGGGGAATCGCGGTGATTTCCATCATCGTGGTTTTAAGCGGTTTTTCGCTTGTTGAACTGCCGGGAGAGGCGGTCAATCGGGCAGTATTCACAGGAAACAAGCGCCGGGTCTTGTCGGTTTGACGGCATTGATCGGATCGGGTTGGTCGTCTACAATGGAAAAGTTATCGGGATGTACCTACCAAAATGAGAAACCCATCATGCCCTGGCCGTCCAAGCCCGTGATTTATGAGATCAACACCTGGGTCTGGCTCAACACCCTCAGTCAGCAGTATCGTAAAACCATTACGCTGAAAAATGTGCCGGATGCGGTGCTGGATGAGCTGGCGGGTGCAGGTCTGGATGCGATCTGGTTGATGGGAGTCTGGACGCGCAGTCCCAGGGGGATGCAGCTCGCCCGGAAATATCTGCATGAATATCGTCCGGCGCTGCCCGACATCACACCGGATGACATCGTCGGGTCCCCGTATGCGATTTGGGATTATCAGGCGGACGAACGTCTGGGCGGGCGCAAGGCGCTGGCGGCGCTGCGCAAGCGCCTGCACAGTCGCGGCTTGCGGCTGGTGCTGGATTATGTGCCGAATCATGTCGCGCTCGATCACCCCTGGGTCCAGGCACAGCCAGGGTATCTGATTCAGGGGACGGCCCGCGACTTAAAAAGGCGGCCATCCGATTTTTATGAGGCCAAGGATACCTGGGGGCGCAGGCTGATCGTCGCTCATGGCCGCGACCCCTATTTCCCGGGCTGGGAAGATACGGCGCAGGTGAATGCCTTCAATCCAGGCTTTCGCAAAGCGGCGCTGGCAACCCTGATCGACATTTCGAACCAGTGCGACGGCGTGCGCTGTGACATGGCGATGCTGCTGGTCAACCGCATTTTCCGGCAGACGTGGTACGGCTATTACGATGAGACCGTCGCGCCGGAGACTGAATTCTGGAACGACGTGATCCCCGCTGTGCGCGCCAATCATGACGATTTCCGCTTCATTGCCGAAGTCTACTGGAATATGGAATTCGACATGCAGCAGCTTGGCTTCGACCTGACCTATGACAAGATGCTTTATGATCGCCTGCTGAGCGGCTCGACGCGTGACATCCGCGTTCACCTGATTGCGGACCTGAGCTACCAGCAGCGGCTCGTCCGCTTCATCGAGAATCATGATGAACCGCGTGCCTATGCCACACTGGGGCCGCTAAAGAGCCGCCCAGCCGCTACGCTGGCTGTCACACTGCCCGGCGCTTCGCTGCTGCATGATGGGCAGTTCAGCGGGCGCAGAGCCAAACTGCCGGTGCAGATTGGCCGCCAGTCAAATGAACCGGTCGATGAGGATCTGGAGCGTTTCTATAAACATCTCCTGGCCGAGATCCGGTCGCCCATTTACCAGCGCGGCAGGTGGCGTCTGTTCAACCTGTTCCCCGCCTGGAGCAACAATCATACTTACGACAATCTGGTCGCGCACGGCTGGTCGGATGGCGAGGATTACCGGCTGATTGTCGTCAATATGACCGAGACGCAGTCGCAGGCGAATTATCAACCTGAGCGCCTGGCAGGGGATTGCCGGGCGAAAATGGCGGCTGAGCGATGTGCTCAACGGCGATGACTATATCCGCGAAGGCGATTATATGAGTCGTCCAGGCCTTTACGTCGAACTGACGCCCTACAAATCGCACATTTTCAGGTTCGAAAAGCAGACCTGATGCATCTGCCAGTGCCAGGGCGACGACTGCGCTGGCTGTCGTTGGGATATGGTGGGGTTCTATTTGTGTGGCTTGCGCTTGAGGATGTTTCCGTATGGCCGGTGACACTGATCGGCAGCGGCCTGGCCGTAC
>JAIOHO010001143.1 GCA_019912905.1 Anaerolineae bacterium | reverse complement strand
CCCAGCGGCCCCACCGACCCGGCCAGATAGACGTCATCGCGCCAACTGGCGTCGATCTCCCGCCGGGCAATCTCGACCGCCGCCTGGTTGATGACCGCCACCTGATCGCCCAGGCCGTTCTCAGCCAGCTTGAAGCGGTTGGCACCAAAGGTATTGGTTTCGATCAGATTCGCCCCGGCCTGAATGTAAGCGTGATGCACCGCCGCAACCTGCTGTGGCTGGGTGAGGTTCAGTTCGTCAAAACTGGCATGAATCGAGGCCCCGCCTTCATGCAGCATGGTGCCCATCGCACCATCGGCCAGCAGCGGTTCCGCCTGACGAATTCGTTCGCGAAAAGGGATTTTTGCCATCGTCTACCCCGGTACAGCTTTCTAACGATTGCCGATGTATTCCACGATTATTCAGACTGCGCGCGCTGGCTGATTGCCAGCAGTTCGTCCAGATTCGCCGGTTGGATGCGGCGCGTCCCCGCTTCGATTTCCCCGATCATGCGGGTGATGGCCGCGTTCACCGGCACGTCCACGCCTGCTGCCCGTGCCCGTTCGACCACGTAGCCGTTTAGAAAGGCGGTTTCCGTCGGCCTTCCCCGCTCCAGGCTTTGCAGGCTGGAAGGTTTGACTTCGCTGTAGGGTATCGCCAGGTCCGCCACTTTCTGCTGCCGCTCGGCCAGTCCTGCCGCGTCCACCTCGTCCGGCAGATAAAACTGGTGGTAATCGACCACGGCGACTTCCATCTGGATGCCCGACGCGTGAGCCGTATCGATCACTTCCGTGTAGATGCGCAGGAACAGGGTCCGCCCGGCCTCGGTCGCCACCAGTTCCCCCAGTGTCCAGCCTGCCAGCGCGCACAGGCCGGAGACAGCGCAGTTCCACATCAGCTTGCCCCACAGAATGCCGGTGATATTGTCGGTCTCGGTGACCGGCACGACGGCCTCCAACGTGCGCGCCAGTTGGTGCAACCGGGGAGTCAGGCGGCCATCGAGTTCCCCAATATACAGCCTGTTGCGGCTGGTGGTCCGCCGGTAGACACCCGGCGATTCCATGTTGCTGCCAAAGGCAACGCTGACACTGAGGATGCGCTGTGGGTCGATCACGGCGGCGATGGCATCTTCGACCAGCCCGTTCTGGAACGACACGACGTAGCCCTCCGGCCTGAGGTATGGCAGCGTGGCCCGCGCCGCTTCGACCACGCCGTTGGCCTTCATCACCAGGTAGGCGGCATCGAAACAGCGCCCCGGCGGCAGCTCAGCCAGCGAGGTGTAGACCTCAGCTTCAACGGTCACACTGGTCTCCGGCGTGTGCAGGCGCAGGCCATCGTGCCGGATCGCCGCCGTAATGGTCGGATTGGCCGTGATCAGCACCGGCTGTAAACCCATGCGAATCAGCTCGGCAGCGATGACCCCGCCGACGCCGCCAACCCCTTCGATCAGAATAGCCTGGGTTGCGCTGGCGTTCATGAATGATTGCCTACCAGATACTCGCGGCGCAGACGGCCAAAGTCCGCATAAAATTCGCGTTCGAGGTTTGCCCGGACGGTCGGCGGCAGCAGCGCCGCTCGTACCGCGTTAATGACCAACTGCTCGATGGTGCCGACATCCAGATCGAAGGTCGCTGCCGCTTTGAGATATTCGTCGGTGAGGGTGGTGTTGAACATGGGCGGATCGTCCGAGTTCAACGTCACATACAGACCCGCCTCCAACAGGCGCGGCAGGGCATGCTGCTCGAACGAGTCGAACACGCCCAGGCAGATGTTGCTGGTCGGGTTGACTTCCAGCGGAATCTGCCGCTCGCGCAGCTCGGCGACCAGCGCCGGGTCTTCCAGGCAGCGCACCCCATGCCCGATGCGGCGGCTGCGGCCCACGCGCAGCGCGCTCCAGATGCTTTCCGGTCCGCCGGTTTCCCCGGCATGCAGCACGCAGGGCAGGTTTTCGGCGTGAGCCTGGTCAAAAACGTCGGCGAAAATGTCCGGGGGAAAGTCGGGTTCATAGCCACCCAAGCCCAGCGCGATTACCCCGTGGTCGCGGCCTTGCAGCGCCCATTCCAGCGTCAGCGGACCGCCTTCCGGGGGGCCGCCCCGGTCGATGTCGATAATCAGCCCCATCGTGACGCCCAGTTCAGCCTCGCCCCAGGTCCGCGCCCGGTTGATGGCGTCGAGCTGTTCGTCGAAGGGCAAACCGGTCTGGCGATAATGGGTAAAGGGCGTGTAGGTTACTTCGCTGTGGCGGATATGCTGCGCGGCCTGCCCCTGAAGGAATTCGCGCGTCACCCATTCGAGGTCATCCGGCGTGCGCATACAATCGCAGACTTTGAAGTAAATTTCCAGAAAGTGCGGGAAGTCGGTAAAGGTGTACCATTGGCGGATGCCTTCGACCGTATCCGCAGGCAGCCTAATGCTGTGCCGCCGCGCCAGCCGCAGCAGAGTCTCTGGCTGCGTCGCGCCTTCCAGATGCACATGCAGTTCGACTTTCGGCACGTGCCGGATGAATTCGGTCAGTCCGTTTTGCATGAGCCTTCTCTCACCATTGCAGGTATGCCGTCCTGGGCGGCAGATTACATCATCTCGACCCACTGCCGCCGCCAATCTGGTGCGGCGTAGGGTTCCGGCCAGTATTCGCGCAGGTAAACGATTTTGCCGTCGCGCAGCCTGAAGAACGACACTGCGCGATCCTGGCGCACGGCGCCGTTATCGTTGGTGTATTCGATCTCGACTTCGCTGACGGCTTCGTCGGCATCGGCCACGATCTTGAGGATGTAGATGCGCCACGAGCCGGGATAATGCTGGTTGACCGCCAGGTAATTATCCGCGCCGCGAATCCGCTCCCGCGATTGAGGCCACTCACAGACAAAATCCGCATGCAGCAGTTCGCGCGCCAGCTCGAAATCCATCTGGTCGAACGCCTGCCACAACGTCCGTACCACTTCCGCATTGATCATGGTTCTAGCCTCCACACACGCCGCTCAGGGTAATCTGTGTCCCCTGGCCGTCTTCGGCGGTGACGACCGAATATTCCGCCTGCGACATGCTGATGAGCAGCCGCTGACCGTCCTGCTGCATCCGGCGGACCGCTGCACCGGCATTCCGCCCGTACCAATCGCGTACCGTTTCGATTGGGTCCGCGCTTTCCAGAATCATGAGCGTTTCGCCCATGCCAAATCTGCGCAGCCCGTTGTGCTTTTCGAACGTCACCACCGCGCCCGGATACAGCGGCAGCCGCTGGGTCAGGCCGCTGTAACACAGGCTGTCCAGCGCCACGGTCGCCCCGCCGACGCACAGCACCAGGATCAGCGGAATCACGACCACAGCGAGGATGCGAGTCCGCCAGCGGCGGCGAGTGCTCAGGGTGTTCATACGTGCTCCTAGGCGATGCAGCGGCTGTACAGCGCGAGAAGCGTCCCTTCCTCATCGGGATCTTCGCGCGCGCTCCAGTCGGTAGAACCCATGCCGCGCGGGGCACCCCTGTCAACCAGATCCTGGATATTCTGGCGATAGAACGTATTGACCGTTTCGGGGTCGTCAGGCGTCCGCAGCACCATCAGGGTGGCGCCCAGGCCGCGCGGTCGGATAAAGTTATGCTCCACGCTGATGACTTGGGCGTCGGGATAGACCGGCAGCCAGGTGTTGATACTGATGTTGCAGGCGATATCGCCCACAACAGCCATCGACCCTGGGCAGCCAAACACCAGCAGCAGGAACAGGACGATATTGCGAATCCATCTTCTGAGTCTGTGGTAGGGCATGCTGCCCTCTCAATCTTCTCCGAGAATCTGCGCTGCGCGGTCCAGGTTGCCGACGCTGTAATATTTGGCGTCGGGATGATGGACGACGACTGCTGCGGTACTCTGTTCGGGAATCCACTGGTACGATTCCGTCAGTTGCAGGCCAAGTTCGCGCGCCTGCGGCAGCAGCTTCAACACCAGTTCATGATCTTCCAGGTCGGGGCAGGCGGGATAGCCCCAACTGTAACGCTTGCCCTGCTCGGTGGGGATGCCCAACTCGCGGTTGACGTGACGATGGACGTAGACCGCCGTCGCTTCAGCCGCCTGCACCGCCAACCCGTGAAAGTAGTAGGCTTCACTGTAATTGTCGGCCTGCTGGAGTTCCTCGAATTTCTGCGAGGCTTCTGCGCCGACCGTCACGATTTGCAGCGCGACCACATCCACCTGATCGCGGTCGATGGGCGCAAAATAATCGCTGATGCACAGGTGTTCCCCCTGCGGCTGGCGTGGGAAGCTGAAGCGGGCGACTTCGATTTTCTCCGGCCCCTTGCCGTTGGCGCTGGCGAACTGCCGCCAATCCCAGATGATCAGGTCGTCGCCGTCGCTGTTGGCCGGGAAGTAGCCGTAGATCGCCTGCGGGCGCAGCGTTTCTTCGCGGATGGCGGCTTTGCTCATCTGCTGCAAGCGGGCCTCGAACACTGCTTCGAGCTTTTCCCACTCTGCGCCGTGCGCGTTCTTGGCCCCCCACGACAGGCGGAACAATTCCGGCTTGTGGATGTGGCGCAGCACGATCTCCAGCGGCATGGTTTCGATCAGCTTCGGCCCCCAGAACGGCGGAGTCGTGAGGCTTGGGGCGGGTTGGACGGTTTTCAGACTGGCCTGATCGCCGGAAGCCTGTTTCCTGCCGCGCGCCGGTTTGCCGAGTTCCTCGTAGGCCTCGTCGATCACCTGCGACAGGAATTCCTCGCGGGCGACCGGGTTGATGAGCGTATCCATGACTGATAGACCCTCGAAGGCGTCCTTGCAGTAGAACACGCCCGGCTCGTAAGGCTGGCCGCCGTCATCCAGGAACAGGATGCGCCGCCCAAACCGGCGGTTGATGGCCGCGCCGCCCACCAGCACCGGGTAATTCAGCTTACGCCGCGCCAACTCGTTGACGATCAGCGGCATCTGCTTGGACGTACTGACCAGCAGGGCGCTCAGGCCAATGGCGTCAGCCTGATATTCCTGGGCCTTGTCGATGATGGTATTGGCGGGGACCTGCTTGCCCAGGTCGTGCACCGTGTAGCCGTTGTTGCTCAGGATCGTCTTGACCAGATTCTTGCCGATGTCGTGGACGTCGCCGTAGACCGTCGCCAGCACGACCGTGCCTTTGGTCGATCCCGCGACCTTCTCCATGAACTGCTCCAGGTAGGCGACCGTTTTCTTCATCACCTCGGCGCTTTGCAGCACGAACGGCAGGATCAGTTCGCCGGAACCAAATTTATCCCCGACCTCTTTCATGGCGGGCAGCAGCACGTTATTGAGCACACCGACGGCGTCCTGCCGCGTCAGGCAGTCGTCGATCAGCACTTCGACGCCGTCTTTCTTGCGATGCACGATCTGCCAGTGCAGCGCCTGCTCGCTGGTCATGTCTTTGGTCGGGTCCTCGACTTCCGCACCCGCCAATTTGACGTCGTTCTCCTCGAAATACTGGATGAAGCGCGGCAGGGCATTTTCGTCGCTGTTGAAGATCAGGTCTTCGGCCAGTTTGCGCTGGTCATCGGGAATCTCGGCGTAGGGCGTGATATGCGCCGGGTTGACGATCGCCATATCCAGGCCCGCTTTAACGGCATGATACAGAAACACGCTGTTCAGCACGCCGCGCGCCGCCGGGCTGATGCCAAAGCTGACATTGCTCACGCCCAGCGCCGTCATCACACCGGGGATATTTTCTTTAATGAGTCGAATGCCCTCCATCGTCTCCACGGCATCGCTGCGCAGTTCGGCCTGGCCGGTCGTCAGCGGGAAAGTGAGCGTGTCGAAGATCAGGTCTTCAGGCGACATGCCATAGTCGCTCACGGCAATGTCGGTGATGCGCTGGGCGATTTCGTATTTCTTCTGCCGGTCGTGGGCCATGCCCGCCTCGTCAATCGTCATCGACAGCACCCCGGCCCCGTATTTGCGGGCGATGGACATGATCGTGTCGATGCGTTCGCGCCCATTTTCCAGGTTGTTGCCGTTGATGATGCCGCGCCCCGGATAGAGCGACAGAGCGGCTTCGGCCACGTCCGCCTCGGTGGTGTCGATAATCAGCGGCACTTCCACGGCCATCGCCAGTTTTTTGACCAGCTTTTCCATCTGTTCTTTTTCATCGCTGCGTTCGGTCAGCGCCACGCAGACGTCGAGCATGTGCGCGCCGCGCTCGACCTGATCGACGGCGATCTGCACGATGCGGTCGTAATCGTCGGCCAGCAGGAGCTGCTTGACCTTGCGGCTGCCCTGGCTGTTGACCCGTTCGCCGATCATGGTCGGACCGGGGTTCTGGACCATTGGCGTGGCTTTCATGCCGCTGGA
>JAIOHO010001142.1 GCA_019912905.1 Anaerolineae bacterium | reverse complement strand
GGGCAGCGCTACAACGTTCCGGTACTAATAACGGAGCATGCCCTCTGGCATCCCTGGATGGATGATTATCCACGAGCGCGCAAACAGGCGGTGTGGGCCGCCGCCCAGTGCACCTTTCATCTGACGGGCAGTTGTGCCCTGCGCGATTCGGTCGTCGATTTCACCGGTTTGCCTGAAAAGATGCGCATCATCCCGATTGGCATGGATGACACAGTATTCACGCCAGAGGACAGCGGCGCTGTGCCGGACGCCAATCAGATCCTGTATGTGGGCCGCTTCCAACCTGTCAAAGGGGTGGATGTACTCATCCAGGCCATGCGCCTCCTCATCCAGCAGCATTCGGAGGCGCACCTGGTGCTGGTCGGCGGCAGCCTCTATCAAACCCATGAAGAGCAAACCGTCCGAACGCTCGTGCAGGAGCTTGGTCTGTCCCAGGCTGTCCATTTTGCCGGGATCAAGCAGCCATCCGAAGTGGCCGAATTTATGCGACGCAGTGCGGTGGTCGTTCTACCGAGCCGCCGCGAGAGTTTCGGAACGGTGCTGGTCGAAGCATTGGCCTGTGGAACGCCTGTGGTCGCCACGCGCTGCGGTGGCCCTGAAGATATTGTCACGCCGAACAACGGGTACCTAGTACCGATGGATGATCCGCGCGAACTGGCGGCAGCCCTCGAACAGGTATTGAGTCAGAGGAGCCGGTTCGACTCTCGACAGTTGAGCGCTCAGGCGATTCAGCAATATTCGTGGCGGCAGGTTGCGCACAAGGTAGTGGACCTGTATAAAGAGGCCATAAACCTTCATAGAAGGGACTAATATGCGTTTTGGTATCAGTGGGCAGCGGCTGGCAGGTCAGCGGCTGGGTGTGGGACGTTATATTGAGTACATGATCAAAAACTGGGACGCCATCCTTGATCCCAACGATAGTATTCACATTTATGTGCAGGAGCCGTTCGATAAGAATGCCTTGAATTTATCGGATGCCTGCCACGTCCAGCACCTTCAGTCCAGCTTGAAGGGCATCTTCTGGGAAAACCTGCTCTTGCCGGGTGCGAGCCGTGAGCTGGATGTGCTATTTTGCCCCAGCTACACAGTGCCCCTGGCTTATCCGGGCCGTTGTGTAGTTGCCATCCACAGTGCGAACGAAGCGCAGAGCGGCACCCATCCCTGGTGGTATGACCTGACGTACTTGCAGCGCTACAAACTCAGCGCGCGCCGAGCGGACAAAGTCATCGTGCCCTCGGAGTCAACCAAGAACGATCTCCTGGAGCATTATGGGATCTCAGCCAACAAGGTCGAGATCGTCGCCCAGGGAGCAGATTATGCGTTCCAGCCCAGTAAGGACGAGGCTCGAAAACGTGCCACCCGAATTCGGTACACGAACATGGATAAGCCCTATGTCCTCTGGGTTGGGAAACTATCGCAACGCCGCAATATTCCGATGCTCCTCAAGGCGTTCAGCATCGTCAAACAGGAGCACCAGATTCCGCACAATCTCCTGCTGTTTGGTCCGAATCACCTGCACCTTCCGCTGGAACAACTTACCGGCGAACTCGGGATCACTGACAGCGTCATTCAGACAGATGGTAAAGTGTCCAGCCATCAGGAACTCATCGACGTGTACAACGCGGCTGATCTGTACGTAAACGCGTCAATGTACGAAGGCTTCTCGATGACCCTGGTCGAAGCCATGGCCTGCGGACTTCCCGTAGTTGTATCCAACCGAGCAGCGCTGGCCGAGATTGCGGGAGGCTACGGCTACATGGTGGATGAACCAGGCGCGGATTCTTTTGCCGAGGCCATTTCGAAGGTGCTTTGTGACACCGAATTGAGCCAATCCCTGCGCGCGCGCAGTATCGAACGCGCCAAATCTTATCGCTGGGATCAGTTTGCCCGGCAGACACTCGACATTTTACGTCAGGTGGGGCAAAGCTGAGGAGGAAAATGAAAACAGTCATTCTGGCCGGGGGCCTGGGAACCCGTCTCGCGGAGGAAACCACGGTTAAGCCGAAGCCAATGGTCGAGATCGGCGGCAGGCCAATCCTCTGGCATATCATGAAAATCTACGCGGCACATGGTTTTAAGGAGTTCGTCGTAGCGCTGGGTTACAAAGGTGAGATCATCAAGAACTACTTCCTGAATTACTACTATATGCGCAACAACATCACCATCGACCTTTCCAGCGGCCAGACCCAGGTTCACGATGGGGAACTGGAAGACTGGCTGCTGCATCTGGTCGATACCGGGCTGAACACCTATACCGGGGGCCGCATCAAGCGCCTGGCGTCATGGATCGGCCAGGAAACATTCATGGCAACTTATGGCGACGGCGTTGCGGACATCAATGTGAAAAACCTGCTAGCCTTTCACCAGCAGCATGGTCGTTTGGCGACAGTGACTGCCGTGCGACCACCGGCGCGCTTTGGCGGCCTGTCCTTTGCCGGAAATCTCGTTGAGAAGTTTGACGAAAAGCCGCAGATTGGCGAGGGTTGGATTAATGGGGGATTTTTCGTGCTGAATCCTGAAGTCTTCGATTACATCGAGGACGACAGCACGATCTTTGAAAAAGACCCGCTGGAACGCCTGGCTGCGGATGGGCAGCTTGTCGCCTACCAGCATGAAAGTTTCTGGCAGTGTATGGATACCGTTCGGGATGTTTCTTACCTGAACACCCTATGGGGCAGTGGTGCGCCACAATGGAAGGTCTGGAATGACTAAACCGACATTCTGGCAGGGCCGACACGTACTGGTCACGGGGGCGACTGGCATGGTCGGCGCGTGGCTTGTGAAAGAACTGCTTGCACAGGATGCTTACGTCGTGGCGCTGGTTCAGGACATCGATCCGCACAGCGAATTCTATCGCAGCGGCGATCACCAGCGAACCGCCATCGTCAACGGCCAGCTTGAAGACTATGCGTCATTAGAACGCGCCATCAACCATCATGAGGTCGATACGGTCTTTCATCTGGGCGCACAGACGATCGTCGGTGCAGCCAATCGTTCGCCCCTGCACACCTTCGAAGCGAATATTCGCGGCACGTACAATCTGCTCGAAGCGTGTCGCGTGCTTCCGACGCTGGTTAAGCGGGTCGTGGTGGCCTCCAGTGACAAAGCCTATGGAGAGCATCCTTCGCTCCCCTATACCGAGGAGATGGCCCTGCAAGGTCATCATCCCTACGACGTGTCCAAAAGCTGTGCGGATCTCATCGCTCAATCTTATTTTTTCACCTATCAGCTCCCAGTGACAATTGCCCGCTGCGGCAACATTTACGGCGGCGGCGATCTCAACTGGAGCCGCATCGTGCCCGGTACCATCCAATCGCTGCTGCGCGAAGAACGCCCCGTGATTCGCAGCAACGGCAAATTTGTCCGGGACTATATCTACGTCAAAGATGTCACGCACGCTTATATGCGGCTGGCGGAATGCCTTGAGGATGATCGCGTGCGGGGGGCCGCCTTCAATTTCAGCAACGAGCAGCCGATGACAGTTCTTGAACTGGTGGCGGCAGTTCAGCACCTGATGGGCTGCGACCATCTCGAACCGGACATCCGTAACACTGCCTGGGGCGAAATCCGTGACCAGCACCTTTCGGCAGCCAAAGCGCTTGAAATTCTGAGCTGGAAGCCTCAGTACGATACCCAGAACGCCCTCCAAGAAACTATCGAGTGGTACCGTGCCTATTTCGCGGGTTGACAGTGAGTTATCTGGACAGCGCGTGCTGGTGACCGGTGCCGCCGGTTTCATCGGGTCCAATCTCGTCAGGCATCTGGTCCAATCCAACGCGATCGTGACGGCGGGAGTGCGGCCCCACTCTGATCTGCGTCGGCTGCGGGCTGTGCAGCAATATATCACTCTTACCCAACTGGACCTAACGCAGGTGGATGAAGAAGCGCTGAAGGTAGATCTGGCCGGAACGCAAATTGTCTTTCACCTCGCATCCGCCGGAGTCAATCCTGCGCAGCAAAATGCGGAGTCGATCTTTCAGGCGAACGTCATGGGGACTCTCCACCTGCTGCAAGCTGCCCGGGCCTGGGAAATCGAACGATTCGTCTACTGCGGCTCGTGCTTCGAGTATCCGTCAGGAAGTCATCTGACCGAAGACGTGCTGCCCGCGCCCACCGCCGAATACGGCGCTTCCAAAGCATCTGGCTGGATTCTTGCGGAGACATTCTTCAGGCGCTATGGCCTGCCGGTGATTTCTCTGCGACCATTTACGGTGTATGGCCCGCAGGAGGGCGCCCATCGACTGATCCCTCAAACCATTCAAAAAGCACTGAGCGGCGGTCACTTCGAGCTAACCGGTGGTGAGCAGACCCGTGATTTTGTGTTCGTGGAGGATGTCGTCGAGGCTTTTTTGGCTGCTGCCACGGCGTCATCAAAGGCACTCGGCAAGACGTTTAACGTCTGCACAGGCGAAGAAACCTCTGTCAAAGCACTGGTTTCAATGGTGATCGAATTAACCGGAAGTGACGTGGAACCACTGTTTGGTGCCCTTCCCTACCGAGAAACCGAGTTATGGCAGTTATCCGGTGACCCAACACGAGCTGCTGTTGGTCTGCGTTGGAAGGCAAAAACTTCGCTGCGCGACGGCCTCGCAAAAACCATCCAGTGGTTCAGGAGCACTTCTGAATAAAGATCCGGCTTTCCTCCATTGCGCTGACCACTGCGCAACCATGATCGAAGGCGCGCTCATACGCGGTGCTTTACTACCGTCGTCACAAACTGCTCGAAGGTATCCAGCACGTAACCGATCATCGTCTCATCCAGTCGTGGGTAGACCCCAATCCAGAAGGTCTGGTTCATGACCAGATCGGTGTTGTCGAGGTTGCCGACGACCCGGTAAGCCACATTCTGATAAGCAGGCTGCCGCGTGAGATTGCCACCAAAAAGCAGCCGGGTTGCAATTTTATGATCCTCCAGATACTGGACCAGTTCTTTCCGCGAGAAGGGCGCGTCCGGGCGCACAGTGATCAGAAAACCAAACCAGCTCGGATCACTATGCGGCGTCGCCTGGGGCAGAATGAGGACATCCTCGTAACGCTTCAGCCCTTCGTAGAGAAGTTTCCAGTTCCGCTTGCGAAGCTCAATAAACCGGGGCAGTTTCTTCAACTGTGCCACGCCGACTGCGGCCTGCATATCGGTCAGTTTGAGGTTATAGCCGATATGCGAATAAATGTACTTGTGGTCGTAACCGTAGGGCAGCTCCCCAAGCTGCCAGTCAAAGCGTTTACCACAGGTATTTTCCTTACCGGGCGCACACCAGCAGTCGCGGCCCCAATCCCGAAATGACTCGATCAGTGTCTTAAGTCGGGGCCGATTCGTCAGGACGCAGCCCCCTTCTCCCATGGTAATATGGTGCGCCGGATAAAAGCTCACTGTCGCGATGTCGCCGAAGGTGCCGGTCATCTTGCCGCGGTAAGTCGAACCCAACGAATCGCAGTTATCCTCAATCAGCCAGAGGTTATGCCGCTTGGCGACCTCGGTAACGACATCCAGGTTGAAAGGATTGCCCAGGGTATGCGCAATCATAATTGCCTTGGTTCGTGGGCTAATGGCCTCTTCCAGCCGATCGACCGCAATGTCATAGGTCCCCATCTCAATGTCGAGAAAAACAGGAATGAGATGATTCTGGATGATAGGATTCACGGTGGTCGGGAATCCGGCGGCAACCGTAATAACCTCGTCTCCCGGTCGGAGTTGGCGTTCTGCCAACAGCGGCGAAGTCAGCGCCGTGAGTGCCAACAAATTGGCGGACGATCCCGAATTACAGAGCAGTGCGCTGCGCACGCCCACATACTGGGCAAACTCGCGTTCGAACTGTTCGGCATACCGGCCTGTGGTTAGCCAGAAATCCAGCGACGCATCGACTAGATGGGTTACATCGTCCGCGTCAAAGGTGCGGCCAGACACCGGCACAGAGGATTGGCCGGGCACGAATTCAGTATGTCCGAACGCCTCCTCATAGTACTCGCCCACTAACTCCAGGATACGCTGTCTTAGCTCGTCGCTCTTCTGCATCGATATTCCATTCAACTTTTTGGCCGAATTTGCATTCTTAATCGCCGCACCCGATTCGCATGTTCAGGCTTAGGCAGGGATCAGTGGTCATACCACATCTCTATGCTTCCGGTGACGACGATTACCCAACCCTATGAA
>JAIOHO010001141.1 GCA_019912905.1 Anaerolineae bacterium | reverse complement strand
GTCGATGCCCAGTTCAGTGAACTGCTGTTCGGTCGTGGGCGGAATACCGTGCGTGATGTACCACAGTTCGCCGTTAGCGACCAGCGGGGTAACGACTTCCGTCTCACCGTTCCACAGCACGACTTTGGTGAACTTGGTCGTGTCCGCGCCGATGCCGCCGGGGTTCAGGTTCGCGGTCGCATTCGCCTCCGTGATGCTGGCGGGATCAAGCACAAACGGGCCAGCCGACACGAACGCTTCGGGCCGGTACTCGGTCAGTTCGTTCAGCAGGCTCTTCCATGAATCGTCAGCGTTAGTTGCACCGCTGGCGACCACCTCCGCGGCCCGGTTGCCCAGATCGCCGTAATCGCTGGCGGGGCGCAGGTTAGAGGTCAGGATACGACGTTCGGCCAGTGTGGACGGTTCGTCCATCAGGAACTTGACCGTCATGTCATCCATTTTTTCGATACCGGTCAGCGCGCTCCACACCGCGTCGCCGCGCAGCCGGAACAGGTTGAAAGTCGCCACCAAGTCGTCCGCGCTGAGGGGCGAACCATCGCTCCAGGTGTAACCGCTTTTCAAAGTGACTGTGTAGTTGCCGTCCGCATCATAGCCGAAGCTGTCCGCGGCCATACCTTCATAAGTGTTCTCAGACCAGATCAACACAGCCAGCGGCGGGTTGAACAGATCCCAGTAAATGCCCATATTAATTTGGTTGGAAGCGAATTGATTGAAATGTCCGGTCGGCGGAACCTGATAGGGCCAGGCCACATTGAGAACCGCCTCGTCCTGCGCAGCGGCGGGCATCAGGGACAGCATCGCCAGCATCGCAACCAGGACAATGACCAATAACTGCATCCTTCTACGCATATTCGACTCCTCCGAAAGCTCGAGCTTATAGGATCGCGAAAGCTTGGGACAAGGATCAGGCAATAGCAACCTCCTCATCTTCTGTGCAGACACCGGTAAGGTGCGCTGATCAACCTAACATAACACACCTTCCAGATTTCTGCGAACAGCAAAATTCAGAATCTGCACCAAAATCTCCAGAATAATCAAGAATAATCATCAATGAGCGATTTTTTATGGTCATTTTGTACGAAATACCGATGGCATTATCGTGAATTTGACAGTTTATTCAACGCTGCGTTACGCTCTCCACTACTGGATTTTGACGATAGGAATTCAACCATGTCACCTGTTACAGCAGTAATGCTCGGAGCCGGCGGGCGCGGTTACAAAGCTTATGGCCCCTACGCCCCGGCGAACCCGGACGAACTTCAGTTTGTGGCCGTTGCCGAGCCGATTGATGACCGGCGTGATCGTTTTGGCGACGCGCACAATATCCCACCAGAGAGGCGCTTCAAGTCCTGGGACGATTTACTGGCCCAGGGCCAGATGGCCGACGCCTTGTTCAACTGCACGATGGACCAGATGCACACAGCCTCGACCCTGGCCGCGCTGAACGCCGGTTATGAAGTGCTGTTGGAAAAGCCGATGGCTCACAATCTGATCGACAATGTGCGCCTGGTGCAAACCGCCGAACAGCAGGGACGCCTGCTGCAAATCTGCCATGTCCTGCGCTACACGACATTCTTCCGCAAAATTCGGGAAATCGTCCAGTCCGGCAGGTTGGGCCGCATCATTAACATCGACCACCGTGAGAACCTGATCTACTGGCACATGGCGCACAGTTTCGTGCGCGGCAACTGGCGCAACGAAGCGACCTCTGCGCCCATGATTCTCGCCAAGTGCTGCCATGACCTCGACATCCTGACGTGGATTTTACAGCGGCAGGTCGTCCGGCTGGGGTCTTTTGGTTCGCTCACCTATTTCCGCCCGGAAAATGCGCCCGAAGGCGCGCCGCTGCGCTGTCTGGATGGCTGCCCGGCGGCGGACGACTGCAAGTTCTACGCGCCGCGCATTTACGGTCATGATGGCAGCGGCTTTACACTCAATGCCGTGACCTACGAACCGACCACCGCCGCCCGCATGAAAGCACTGGAAACCAGCCCCTATGGACGCTGCGTCTATCATTGTGACAATGACGTGGTCGATCACCAGACGGTTACGATGGAGATGAGCGACGCGACCACCGTCACTCTGGTGATGCAGGGTCATGGTTTTGAAGAATGTCGCACGATGCGCTATGACGGAACCAAAGCGACCATGCAGGCTCGCTTTGGCGGACAGGGTGGCAACAAGCTCACCATCCGCGATCATCTCAGCGGCGCGACCGAATACATCGACGTGGAAGACAGCAGCGCCAGCGGGCACGGCGGCGGTGACTTTGGCCTGATCGCCAGTTTCCTGCGGGCCATGCGCGGTGAGCCGGATGACAGTCTGACCTCCGCGCGCGCGTCTCTGGAAAGCCATTTACTGGCATTCGCGGCGGAAGAAGCGCGGCTGAACGGCAGTGTGATTGAAATGGATAATTTCCGCAAACGCGCGGATACACTGGCGGAATCGATCGTTCACTGAACGAATCGGCTCAAAAAGAGGGGGTCCGAATCAGCCACATTTACCAAAGTGTGCAACCGGCCCGCAACCTACAATCACACTCAGAACATGAACAAAACTTGCACGGACAATGCAGTGAGTATAACATTTTGTGACGGTGGCACGTGTAAGGGTGCCTATACTCAATAGATTTGTTCGCGCAGGTTTTTACATTTTGGAGGAGAATTTCTATGAATCGGAACCGCTTGATTCTGTTTCTGGCTGTGCTGCTGCTGGCACTGGCGATCGTGCCGCTGCTGGCTGCACAGGACGACATGACCGATGTTTACGGGCGTGCGCTTCCTGAAGACGCCGCCCCGTATGCGCTTCAGACCTGGCGCAACATGTGCCGCTCCGATGCGGTCGAAACCACGTTCACGGCGGTGGTGTCCGTTTACCAGCGCATTTGCACCATGGGTGATCTGTTCAGCGACTCGCTGGTCGTGCTCAATAACGATCTCCAGCTGATCCCCGGTGCGGCTGAAAGCTGGGAGCCTTCGGAAGACGGTCTGACCTGGACGTTCCATCTCCGGCCCGATCAGGTCTGGAGCGATGGCACCCCCCTGACTGCCTACGACTATGAGGCCTCCTACCGCTTTATGGCGGACCCGGCCAACGCCTACGACTTCGTCTGGATGTGGCAGGGCGTCATCGCTGGTTGGGACGAAGCCGTGGCTGGTGAAATCTCGCCCGAAGAAATCGGCTATCGCGCGGTGGACGACCTGACCATCGAGGTCGAAACCCAGACCCCCTTCCCGCCGCTGCCAAACACCCTGTTCTTCTGGGCACCGATCCAGAAAGCAGCTCTTGAGGCACACGGCGCGAACTACACCATTGACCCCGCAACCGCCGTGTCTTCCGGTCCTTTTATCCTGACCGAATTCAAGCCCGGTGAGAGCGTCATCTTCGAAGCCAACCCCACCTACAACGGCTACCGTAAACCCATTCTGCGCGAGATGATCGGCTTCTTTGGTGATTACAACACCTACTTCACGGCCTTCCAGAACGGGGAAGTCGACCGTGTAAGTTATGAGCGGCTGGGGCCGGCGGAGTTTGAAATCATCGACTCGGACCCGGTGATGAAGGACAACTATCTGCCGAATCCTGGCGACTTCCGCACAGACTACCTGCTGATGGATACCTTCAACCCGCCGTTTGATAATCAGAGCGTCCGACTGGCCTTTGCCAAAGCACTCGATCGTGACGCGATCGTGGCGAACGTCATCGGCCCCCGGCTGGCAATCCCGGCCTATTCGTTCCTGTCTCCGGGCTTCCCGGCCTCCGACGTCACGGGCGAACTGCACCCGATCCAGGCATACGATTGCGACGCTGCGAAGCAGCTTCTGGCTGATGCGGGCTATCCCGACGGCGCGGGCTTCCCATCGCTGACGTTGCAGCTTCGCGCCGAAACCGAGACGGTGGCAGCCCGGTTCGTCGCCGCGGCAGCCTCGATCAGCAGCTGCCTGAACGTTCAAATCGAAGTCAACAACATGGAATTCAGCGCTTACATGACGGCCCTGCTGGCCCGCCCGACCACCTTGCAGTTCGGCGCGGTGTCCTACGGGATGGATTACCTCGACCCGGCCAACATGCTTGGTGTCTGGGTATCCACCGGGCGTCATTCCTGGCGCAATGCCGAGTTTGACAACCTGGTTCAGGCCGCCAATGCAGTCGTGGGCGATCCAGAAGGCCGCACACAGATGTACCGTGACGCCGAGCGCATCCTGGTCGAAGACGTCGGTGGTATCTTCCTCGACCACCGCATCCAGGGCGAACTGTATCAGCCTTTTGTGCTGGGTGCGCCGCGCGAACTGAACTCACAGGGTCTGCCCGGCTATCAGTGGGGTAACGAAGGCAACTGGGGTTCCATCTACATCGGCAGCACCGTCACCGACGTGAAAACGTACCGCAACGACATGGGGCTGGTGGGCGAGTAACCGCCGATCCGCGTTTCAAGAAGTCATCGTCTGGGAGGCACCATCACGGTGCTTCCCAGTGAGCTTTATTTTCTCGGAGCCTTTATGACAGGTTATATCCTGCGGCGAGCGGTATCGCTGGTATTCGTCCTGTATGCCGTCGCGACAATTGTGTTCTTTTTGATGAGCGCCGTTCCTGGCGGCCCTTACCAGTTTGGTGAACGGGGCTATTCGCAGGACGCCATGGCGAACATCCTGGCAAAATACGGCCTGGACAAACCCGTTACGGAACGCTACGTCAACTACATCCGTGACGCCCTGCATCTCGATTTCGGGAAATCGACCGCTGTCGCTGGTAATCCGGACGTCGTGAATCTCATCGGCCAGGTGTGGCCGGTGACCCTCCAGGTCGGTCTGTATACGATTCTGGTTTCCTTCAGTCTGGGGCTGACGATGGGCATCGTCGCGGCCTATTTTCGCAACAGTTGGATCGACAATCTGGTGACGTTTGTGGCGACCCTGGGAATTACCATCCCGAGCTTCATTATTGCCACCTGGCTGCTGCTGATCTTCGGCTTCCAGAATGGATGGGGGCGAGCGCACACCGTCATCATCGGGCCTGTCGTCGAAGGGGGCTATCCGCTGCTCGCCTGGGATTACTTCCTCCCGGTGATTACCTATGCCCTCGCACCGCTGGCACTGGTCGCCCGCTACACCCGTTCCAGCGTAACCGACGCCATGAGCGCTGACTACATCCGCACAGCCCGCGCCAAAGGTTTGAGCGAACGAGCGGTGATGTTCCGCCATGTGATGCGAAACGCCCTCATCCCGATGGTCACCGTGCTGCTGCCGCAGGTGCCCAACCTGCTGACCGGATCGCTGTTTATCGAAGTCGTTTACGGCATTCCTGGCCTGGGCAAGTTCTTCGTCACCAGCATCTTCAATCGAGATTATCCGATGATTATGGCCCTGGCACTGCTGATCGCGACGCTGTGGGGCCTGACCTACCTGATTACGGATATTCTCTACACGCTGATCGACCCGCGCATCCGTATCGGCGGTAGGGTAAGGAGCGCCTGATGACGAATGGAGAATCCACCCTCGACACGGAGCGTTATTCCCGCAGCGACCGTCCGGCCACATTAGGTGCTGCAACCATCGTCCGTCGTTCTTTATGGATGGATGCGATCCGGCGCTTCCGGCGCAATCGGCTGGCGATGCTAGGGCTGATTCTGATCGTAAGCCTGATCATAGTTGCCTTGTTTGCGGACGTAATCGCGCCGTATCCCTATGACAAGGCGGATTTCAGTATCGTCCGGCTGCTGCCGTTCAAGGACCCGGCTCACCTCCTCGGCGGCGACCTGATTGGGCGCGATTATCTCACCCGCCTCATTTACGGCGCGCGCACGTCGCTGTTTGTCGGCCTCAGCGTACCACTGATCACGTTCTCCATCGGTATCGTGCTGGGGGCACTGGCCGGCTACCGGGGCGGGTTGTTCGATTTCCTGACACAGCGGATCATCGAGGTGGCGACCGCCCTGCCGCCGCTGATCTTCGCCCTGATCCTCCTCAGCATCGCCGGGCCAGGAGTCGGCAACGTCATTCTCGTGCTGTCGATTACCGGCTGGATCGAATCGGCCCGCCTGACTCGCGCCCAGTTTCTGGCAAATCGCGAGAAAGAATTCGTCACAGCGGCGCGGGCGCTGGGCGCAACTGACCGCCAGATCATCTTCAGCCACATCCTGCCGAATGCCTTTTCGCCGCTGTTGATTGCCTTTACCTTTGCCGTGCCGCTGGTCATTTTTGCGGAAGCCGGCTTGAGCTTCCTGGGCCTGGGCATCGCCGAGCCGACGGCCAGTTGGGGCAAGATGGTTGGCAGCAGCATTGGCAGCACCATTCGCGTGTATTATCATTTACCGCTGTTTCCGACCATTCTCGTCGCCCTGACGATGCTCGGCTTTTCATTTGTGGGGGATGGTTTGCAGGAAGCGCTCGACGTGACGCGCTCGCAATAGAGACCGCTCGGGAGGCGAACGTGAAGATTCCAGACACATTCATGCGGGTAGGGAT
>JAIOHO010001140.1 GCA_019912905.1 Anaerolineae bacterium | reverse complement strand
CCCCATGTTCGAGCAGGAAAGGCAGACCGCCTGCTGTATGGCACTTGGTGCAGGTCGCGGGCACTTCGCCCTCAGCATCCCAGTGACGGAACGGTTCGCCCGTTGCGTCAAAGTGGCCGGGGTCGTTGCGGTGGGCCTGCGAAATGTCCACCGGTTGGGCCAGCGCGCCGTTCAGCGCCGAGATCGAGTCGTACAGCAGCTCGATATGATACTTGGCGTTGTGCGCGAAGCTGCCAGGATCTTTCAGGGAAACCTGATAGTTGTAGGCCGCCTGGAGCAGATGCCCGGTGAACGCGTTGTAGCGGACAGCCGTATCGCCGGTGTATTCATCTTCATCGGGCGTTCCGTTCCCGTTGGTGTCCACGAAGAAATACGGATGGGTATGTTCTTCATAGACGATGGGGGTTCCCACAACTTCGCTGGCATAAGCCTGGATCGCCTGATACAGCGTCTCCTGCAAGGTTTCGATTTCGCCCTTGATGCCTTCTTCGATGTCGCCATCGCCGTCATAGTCGATCAGCGAGCCGTTCATGCGGATATTCTGCACGTCTTCCAGCGTCGAAACACCGGTGTGGCACGAGCCGCAAGAATCGACCTGCACTTCGAGCGTATGCGGGTTGTGGCAGTCGATGCAGGTATCCACGCCTTCTACGTGGCGGAAGCGCGGTTGATAAGTCTGGCCGGCATATTCATAACCGCCGTGCACATCTGCACCGTACAGCGAAGCCGCTGCCGCGTAGTAGTGGATATTGATGAAGCTCAGGTCGGCGTTGACCGTATCCAGATCATCCATCACGCCGGCTTCTTCAAGCGCCGTGTTGACCGAATTAACCGATGCGCGTCCCTGATGGCAGACCATGCAGCGGGACGAATCGCCCAGATCGGTAATTTCAGCGCCTGACGGGAAGGTAACCGACGTCAATGCCAGCGTGGCACTGTTATGGCACGCATCGCAGTTGATGACGGTCCCGATCGGTGCAGCGACATCGACCGCACCGGCGGCTGATCCGTCTGCACCCAGGAAGTCACGATAACCAGGGGTCGAGTGGCAGCGCGCGCAGCTGGTCGGGATTTCGCCATCGGCATCCCAGTGCACGAAGGCTTCATCCTCGAACCGGGCATGCGCCGAGCCTACCCAGGCATTGTAGAAATCCCCCAAAAAGGTCGGTGGTTCACCGACCGGATTCGGGGCTTCATCCTGAGCCAGGGCAGGCAGCGCCACCAGCATCAGGCCCGCCAGGATCAGCAGCACCCCAAATACCGCAAAATAACGGTGCAATCTCATAAACATCCTTTCTCCAAAGTGAAGATTGTTCATTCGCTTCGCAAAATCATCACTGTTGTGGTGAGGGTCCGGCTGTGGCGCTTCTCTGGAGAAACGCACAATCAAAACCTGTTCCTGTCCCTGTACTGATTATTATAGTCCCCCACAACTCCCGTGTCGTACATCTTGAGGATGATTTTAGCGTTGATTCCTCGCCAGATTGAATGCCGGTCCACCGGTCGTTTTTCGAGAGCCGCCTCCGCCTGACCATGCTTTGGGCGTTTCCCACAGGGTGCGTTATTCTTATGCAGGTAGTCGCAGGTCATCAGTCTACTGTCGATAGTTAAAAGACTGAAAATGGTGTAAATCGAGCGGTCAATGACTCGTCGCTTTCTTGACTGACAACCTATCCATAAACCGGTAGGGGCGCTGCTTGCGCCGCCCAGGACAAGGCAGCCTTTCCCCTACGATAGAGGTTTATGGATAGATCCTAAAGACTTCGGACTGACGACTGCTGGCTTGGGGCCATAGTACAATTAACCGTTAAGAGGATATGATGCGCATTCTGTACATCGACATCGACAGTCTGCGGCCCGATCATCTGGGCTGCTACGGCTATCCGCGTAACACCAGCCCCCACATCGACGACCTGGCCCGGCGCGCTGTCCGTTTCGAAAACGTGTATGTGACCGATGCGCCCTGCCTGCCCTCGCGCACGGCGCTGTGGAGCGGGCGCTGCGGCTTTCATACCGGCGTCGTTGGGCACGGCGGCACCGCCGGTCAACCGCTGATCGAAGGGCCGGATCGCAATTTCCGCGATCTGTTCACCACCACCGGTTGGATGGGCGCGCTGCGCCAGGCCGGGTTCAGGACCGTCACCGTCAGTTCGTTTGGCGACCGCCATTCGGCCCATCACTGGTACGCCTCCTATCACGAAATCTACAATCCCGGCTACGGCGGCATGGACCGGGCTGACCAGGTGGTGCCGACGGCCATCGACTGGATCGAACGCCACGGCACGAGCGATCAATGGTTCCTGCACGTCAACGTCTGGGACCCGCACACGCCTTATCGCACGCCGGAAGCCTTCGGCAATCCGTTCAAGGACGATCCGCTGCCGGATTGGTTCACCGAACCGCTGCGCCAGCGCGCCTGGAACGGCTACGGCCCGCACAGCCCCCAGGAGCTGTATGGCTATCAGGCGCATCATGACTTTGAAAACCGCTATCCACTGGCTCCCGGCACGCTGGATTCGATGGAAGCGGTCAAACGCTGGATCGACGCCTATGACATCGGCATCCGCTATGCCGACGATTGGATCGGCAGGCTGCTGGGCGCGCTGGAACAGGCGGGAATCCTCGATGAGACGATCCTCATCGTCAGCGCCGATCACGGTGAAAATCAGGGAGAATTGAACGTCTGGGGCGACCATCAGACCGCCGATACGATTACCTGCCGCGTGCCGCTCATCGTCCGCTGGCCGGGCCTGACCGACACTGGTTCGGTCGATCGCGCCCTGCATTATCATTATGATTGGGCCGCGACGCTGCTCGAACTGGCCGGGGGGCAGGTACCCGCCAACTGGGACGGCCAGCCGTTTACCGAGGCCTTCCGCGCCCGCAAAGACTCCGGGCGACCGTATGTCGTGACCAGTCAGGGAGCCTGGGCAGTTCAGCGCGGGGTGCGTTTCGACCACGACGGCCATGCGTACCTGGCGCTGCGGACCTATCATGACGGTCATAAGATGATGGACCCGCTCATGCTGTTCGACCTGACAAACGACCCGCACGAACAGCATAATCTGGCGGATGAACGTCCCGATCTGGTTCAAAAAGCGCTGAGCCTGCTGGAAGACTGGATGCAGCACATGATGGCGACCAGCGGCCACAATGTCGATCCGCTGATGACGGTGCTGCGCGAGGGCGGGCCGTTTCATACGCGGGGCGAACTCCCAGCTTACCTCGAACGCCTGCGCGCGACCGGACGCAGCGCCCATGCCGACCTGCTGGCCGCTCGCCACCCGGATGAAGTGTAGGTCACACGGATACGGCTGATCTGGCGGGAAGACCCGGTGTGGTCGCCTGGGATCGGGGTATCACGCAGGCAAGTTAGAGGATGGGCCTCCGGCGCGAGTCGGGGCAGATTTCAGGAGAAAAATTGCTTATGCCGCTCCCTAATATCGTATTTATCACCTGTCACGACCTGGGCCAGCATCTCGGCTGCTATGGCTGGAAAAGTGTGCCCTCGCCGGTGCTGGATGGCATCGCCCAGCGCGGCATCCTGTTCGAGAACAGCTTCTGCACCGCGCCGCAGTGCAGCCCCAGCCGCTCGGCGCTGCATACCGGGCGGCATACCCACGCCAACGGCATGATGGGGCTGGCGCACGCCACCTTCAAATGGCGGTTGCATCCCGACGAACAGCACATCGCCCAGCGCCTGCACGCCGCAGGTTACGAAACGGCACTCATCGGTGTCCAGCATCTGGTCGCGGGCGAAGCAGCGCTGTCACTCGGCTACGACTCGGCCCAGGCCAGGGGGCCAGCCCGCGAAATCGGCGCGGCAGCGGCGGCTTACCTGGAAATCGCCGCCGAGAAGGAGCACCTGTTTTACCTGGAAGTGGGCTTCTTCGAGCCGCACCGCCCGTATGATTACGGCGACATCGGCCCGGATGACAGCCGGGGCACCAGCATCCCCCACTACATTCTGGACACCTCCGAGGCGCGCACGGAATTTGCCCGCGCGCAGGGGGCTATCGGCGCGCTGGATGCCGGGGTCGGCCAGATTGTGGAGGCACTGCAATCGCACGGCCTGCTCGACAATACCTGGCTGATCTTCACCACCGATCACGGGCTGGCGATGCCGCGCGCCAAGTGCACCTGCTACGACCCCGGCATCGAAACCGCCCTGCTCATGCACTGGCCGGACGGCGGCCTGGTGGGAGGCAGGCGTATCGGCGAGATGATCAGCCACATCGACATGGTCCCCACCCTGCTGGATGCGCTCGGTCTGGAGATTCCGGCCAACCTGCACGGGCGCAGCTACTGGCCGCTGCTCCAGGGCCAACCCTACCAGCCCAACCGCGAAATCTATGCCGAGAAGACCTTCCACACGGCCTACGAG
>JAIOHO010001139.1 GCA_019912905.1 Anaerolineae bacterium | reverse complement strand
ATACGTGCAGTGGCAAGAAGCGAAGGAAAGGCAAGACGAAGCGCAGCAGAAGCGGTTGTTTGAGTAGATCAGGATAGGCAAGCGCGCACCTTCCAGGTGCAATCGCCCAAAGCCACCGCCTTTGGCGGTGGATCATTTACTCCCCGGGTGCTCCGATATGGACTTCTTCCAGCCCATATTCGCGTAAACGTTCGGCATAGCGCCGGAGGACCGGATGGCCGTAATCGTTGAAGTGGCCCTTCACATGGCTGCGGTCCAATTGGGCCGCGGAGTGGGGCGCTTGCATGTCAGCGGCAAAACGTCTTAACTTGCGTTGATATTCCCAGTGTTCCAGCGCGTCGCCAAAGCGACCGTTCAGCAGGCCTTCCGCGACCATTTTGACACGCTCCCACAGACTGCCGCTTCGCTGATCCGGCTCTGGATACAGGGGGGCCTGTGCCTGGGGCAGATGGTCCCGGCTCCAATCGTTGAGCGCGCGGAAGCGCTCATAGAGTGCCTGACCATAAAGGGGGATCATCTGGGCGATTTCGTGGGCGATAAAGACATCGCGCCGGTCCTGCTCCAGCGCATCCTCGGCCAGCACATAATTCGGGCAGATGACGGTCCCGCGCAGCCTGACCAGCCGCACCAACAGGATGGCAAAGGCCCGCGCGAGCCAGACCCGGTTCGGTGCGGTCACCAGCAGGTAATCGAGATCGTCAGTCTGGTCGGCGGCGTTGCGCATTGCCAGTGCGCCCGTCAGCGCCACCATGCGCACGAATGGCAGCCGCCCCAACCACTTGCCATAAGCCACCGCCTGCGGCCATAGATAGGCAGAAACCGCGGCTCGGTGGGCACGCTCGACGAGCAGTTCCGGGCGATCCGCCAGGAAGATGTGACCGGCCTCATAAACCAGTCGCTGTTGGAGCCAGGGTGATTCCCGCAGGGCCGCTTCGATTTCGGCGCGCGAGACCGCTTCGTCATGGATGAGAAAATGATGGATTTCCGCGACCGTCATCGGGAAGTCGAAGAGGTCGGCATACAGGATGGTGCGCAGAATGGCGGTTTCCAGGGCGGTCATGGCATCGTACCTTCTGGACGGTTCATCAGCTATTACGCCGGATGCCCGTCGGTTGGATTTATCCCCAGGACCACACCCAGGTGTCAGTGAACTGGCAGGAAGTCGTCGTCGATTCAAAGTTCACCGCCGCGTTACCAATGGTGCCGCTGGCTGCCGGGCTGTCCAGCATACCCGCCAACTGGCCGTCTACGTAATAGAGCAGATGATCCTCGTTAGCGATGACCAGCAGACGGTGCGGGCCGCTGCCCGGCTCAGGACCCTGGTCGAAAATGCCTGGTTCGAATGTGCTGCCACGCCGCTGGGACAGGCCGTAGCCGCCGGTCTGGTCGAGGTAAGCCAGCAGATAGTCGTCCTGGCCCGCTGCGCGCAAAATCAGCCCACAGCCCGCTGGTAGGGAAGGGGTGGCAATCTCCCAGGTCAGGGTGGCTCCCAGCGCAAAGGTCCGGTAGGTTTCGCTGCCACCGAGGGGCAGGATGTTGACCCCGGGTCGGTTAAATGTCACGAAACTTTCAGGGACAATCAATTTCATCTCGCCGTCGGCAGGGATCAGCCGGCGGCGCTGGAGTTCCTGGGTCATGACCGGGGCGTTGCCGGTCAGAAGCTGCTGTGGCACGATCGGATCACCGGGGGTGGTGATGGTCAGATTCTGGAATTGAGCCGTGAGCTCGCTGTCGAGTGCGCTGCCGGTTTCAATCATCAGGCCGACCTGACCGGGTTCGATCAGGCTGTCATCGGACAGGCGGCCTATCAACTGGCCGTTGTAGAAAAAGTCGAAGCCTGTGCCGTTTGCCAGCAGGCCCAGGCTGAAAGTCGTTTGTCCGGCCACGATCGCGGGATGACTGCTCCAGTCGCGCAGCACGCGTTCGCCATCGGGTGTTTGCAGCGAGAAACGCCACTGCCCCTGGTCATTCAGGCTGAAGAGATAATAAGCCTGGTCATCCTGCACACGGGCCATGAGGCCCACCCGCCAGGTACCGCGCGCGGTCAGCTCAGGAACGTCGATGTGAATGTACTGATCGTCCCACGGTGCATTACCGGTGTAGATTGCGGCAGCTCGCTGCTGCGCGTCGGATAAAATCAGCGCCATGCGGTGGTTACCGAAAACCAGCTGGAGTGTGTCTGAATCTGCCTTCCAGCGGGTTTCATCCTCAAACGAGTCCTGATAGGACAAGCGGGCAAAACCTGCCTGCATCGTCAGTTCGTAATCGCCCTGGGTAGCGCCAAAGCCGGACACGGTGACGGTGTAGGTATCCGTCCGGGGCAGGGTGATACCTTCCAGCCGCGCGGCCTGTGACTCGGGATACTCATAATCGTCATTGCTCATGACGAGTGCGCCCGCGCTGCTGGTGATGGTCAGGATAGGATCGAGATCGCCGGATTTGGCCTCAAGGTCGAACGACAGCATAGCGCCATCAGCCCCGGCAAACACCCATTGGTCGGAGCTGCCGCTGGTGATCGTGCCTGTGACCGGCGTAAACAGCGGGAGAGTTTCAGTTTCCTGCGCCTGAGCCGCGCGGACTGTGAGCGTCAGCAGCAGGCCCAGCGCCGCTAGATTACGGAGGGCATCCATTGCGGGAATTGTTCCTGCAAGCTGCGGAGGAAGGTCTTGAAGTCTTCGGTGGTCATCTCTGCGCCATCCATCCAGCGGATATTCTCTGCGGTGTGCAGGCGGCGCTGCTCCCCAGCCAGGCGCATATCGCTGTAGCCGCTGTCGGCTTTCATCTCCTTCTTGCTTTGCAGCAGCGGGAAATGCGGATTGGCTTTGAGCGCATCGAAGTCGGCAGGTGAGATGAAGGTGTACACCGGCACGTAATGATCATCCTGTTCCAACGCACAGGCGATCATGTACCAGCCCTTCGGTACGCGCGATCGCCGGGTGATTTTGAACCGCCACAAGAGTACATTCACCCGCTGGCTGGCGTCGATTTCATGTTCCACTTTGGCTCTTTTGACGATCTGGATGTGCCGGTCGTGGATCTGAACGGCGCGACCACTCGGCCAGCGAATTTTGAGCATCTTTTCGATCTGCTGGGTCACGGCGGCGGTCAGCACGAAGCCGATGATGACCGCGAGAATATTCAGACCCTCGCTGGGGATG
>JAIOHO010001138.1 GCA_019912905.1 Anaerolineae bacterium | reverse complement strand
TCCCCGTATGTCGCATATAGGCCAGCGTGTAGGTATCTTGTCCAGTATATTCAAGCCGGGTATAGCGCACCTCGAAAAACTCTGAAATGCAATTTGGGGCAGGGCACCGATACCTGGCGCAGAAGTAGAAAAAATTCCGATACCACAGGTTATACAAATCAACGATGTAATTGAACCGTGCGTCATCCGGCGGTGGCTGAATATGACGCGGTTTCAGTGTGGTTTCAACAAAAGTATCGCACCGCTCCTGAACATGCTGCTTAACAGCTTCCGGCACCCTGGGTTTCGGTGCAGATTTTGGACTATAAACCCAGCGTTTAGGGGATTTCTTTGCCATAAGTCTATTCCTTTATTCAAACTCCGGTTCAATCCCTTGCGATGCAAGCCAGTCTCTCATGCGTAGGTTTTCGCGCTCATCACGGAATCTGAACCAGTTCTCCTGGGTTTCGGGATAACGAGACAGCACATCCTTGAAACGTCGAAATGCGCCTGAACCCTGGATAGCGACTTCGAGCAGTTCCCGCAGATGCTCATCTTCCAGCGACCAGATATATTCCTGCATGTCCTGATACCCATCGCGTGAATCCTGCTTTGGGATCATCCGATAACGATTATCAGCATCTCCCTCGACCCGCGCAGCATCCAGCAGTTGCTGGCGGTTGATGTCGGATAAGTCAGTCTGCACCTGCAACATCGCTTCGACATCTTCACCATCTTCATCGGCAAGCCGCTCTTCCAGTTGATCCACGACATAATCCTCGACAAAAATCACAGCGCCGGTTTCGGTATCGAAGTAAGCCGTGGTTTCATAGCTGCTCAGCTCAAATGCTGTTTCGAATTCTATGCGATTGCCCTGAGTTTTCGCATCATCATTCCCCGTTACTGGGACTGTACGGTAAAATTATACTGTCCATAATTATAATCAGCACTACTTGGGGAAAAACATGCATCTGAATGAAAGCGAGGTCGAACGATTCTACAGCATCTGGTTTCCACTGCTGCATTTTGTCAATCAGCATCGGAAGGTTGTGCCGTCCTTCCCCAAAGAATGGCGCAATGCGCGTGTCCCACCAGAAGTTGCTGTTCCTGTACGCGATGCACTCTGGGAGGATGATGCCCTGCGAGAAGCGTTTATCGTCGAAAACCCTGCCCGACTATCTCAGAATGACCTGGCGCTAGTCGAGAGTTGGAAATACCGGATTGAAGATAACTTTTTCATCTTCCGTCATCTCAAGAAATACACGGTGTTTATCGACGGCAGTTCTCCGGCACACGCTTATGGTGTGCAGGGTATCACTGGGTCGATGGAAGAGATCATCGGCCCCTATCTACCCATATATGTAAAAGCTGTGCTGATCCCGTTTGAAGATCGCATCATCTACGACAGCCTGTTGTCTTCCTATCCGATTCATTTCGGCGGCGGCTATAAGGGTAGCCTAAAAGAGACCTATCGTGACATCCAGGAACGCAGCGGGATCATCACCAAATTGCCACCAGATAAGGGCAATACGCCGGAAAAGGTTCAGGCGAGCAACAAGAAAGTCCTGGCGGCTTTTCAAAAAGCGCTGGGAGCATCTGGATTAAGCCCGAAAATGATCCAGGAGCACAGCGGCAATCTCGCTGATTTTGCGGGTGAATATCTGCTCAAGAAAACGCGATCCGGGGTGCTACTTGACCTGTCACAGACAGATATTGAGGCTTACCGCAATTTGCGGAAAGGTAACATCAATCTCGTCAGTTTCAAGCGCTTTGTATGGTTTCTGCGTGATAGTGGGCGGATGGATTGGGATGTAGCGGAGAAACTGCTCACATATTTGAAGCGCGCATGGGCAGCGGAGAATTGGTAAAGCGTTATGGCTAAGACGCTTGAATACTATGTAAAGCTGTTCTCCATATTACGAACTGATAGAGCGCGGTGGAAGGGTGTAGAAGTCACCCAGGAGCAAGCGCCACATAAACCGCTATTGCTTCCCTCAGTTATTGAGCAGTTCAAACAAGGCACAATTAATGTCAACCTTATCGAGTTAACGCACGATCTCAGTTCGTTCGCAAAAAAGGTTTAGTATTCAGACATAGAGAATGTCCAATAAACGGTATTCTGCAAAAAGAGGCTGTGGTTCATGGAAATGGACAAAGAAATACCTGAAATTATGCTGGCTCCATGTGGAATGAACTGTTATGTCTGTTACGTGCATTTAAAGAAAAACAAACCGTGTATGGGCTGTCATGGACAAGATGATCGTAAGCCTAATCATTGCCGGGAATGTAAAATAAAAGAGTGTGCAATAAGCCATGATGTTGATTTTTGTTTTGACTGTCCATCCTTTCCTTGTGTTATCGTCAAACGTCTGGATAGAAGCTATAGGCAAAGATACCAGGTAAGTCTCATTGACGGCGCTATTTTGCTCAAGTCCGTTGGCACAAAACATTACCTGCGCAACGAAAAAGCGAAGTGGTCATGCTCTGATTGTGGCGGTGTCATATCTTTGCACGACTGTGTTTGTTCAGAATGTGGAAAAGCGATTCGGCCAAGTATACCTCCAACAGATGAACCATAAATTTAACCGTCAAGGAAAATCGAATCTCAGACAACCGTTACCTTCACCTCATCTGACAGGACTGCCCCCTGCCGCCCGGCACGCATGTCGTTGTCTACTGTCGTGATTCGGGTGGGGATGAACAGGATTGAAGCTTCGCCCAGCAGATTGATGTCGCCCGCGAATACTGCCAGCATCACAACCTCGTGCTGGATATGCTCTACGTCGATGAGTCGAAGACGTCATCGAATACCGAAAAACGCGATGCCCTACACGAGCTGCTCTCGGAACTGGCGGTACTGGAAGCATTACAGGTCGATCCGGGTCAGATTGCCCAGATCAGCGCTGGAAGGCTGGATTTACTATATGCGCGATGCACTCGAAAGCGAGGATAAGGCTTTAGCACGGCGCATCATCCAGCAGTTTGTGGCGAAGATCGTCATAAAAGAAGGAACGGGAACGCTCTACTACACGTTCCCGTTCCCGG
>JAIOHO010001137.1 GCA_019912905.1 Anaerolineae bacterium | reverse complement strand
GCCCTGCGCCACCATATCGCGCAG
This sequence comes from Anaerolineae bacterium, assembly GCA_019912905.1. Classification (GTDB taxonomy): domain Bacteria; phylum Chloroflexota; class Anaerolineae; order Aggregatilineales; family Phototrophicaceae. The sequence continues at coordinate 2,561 of JAIOHO010001137.1, read as the reverse complement.
GTTGACGGTCTTGCCCTTGACGACGTGGGTGATGCCGACGGCAGTCTCCGGCAGCATCCGCGCCCGGCGCACCATCGTCCAGGCCAGCATGTGGCGGTGATCAGGATAGGGCATTGCGAATATCGTCCATTTCTTGGTCTCTGGTTTCCTTAAGCCGATCGTCCATCGGAGTTTCGGCGGATTCCTGTGGTTCGCCCAGCCGCCGCAGCCGCCGTGCGGCACGCACCGGAGCCGGTGGTTGATCCGCCGCTTGCAGCCAGCTTTCGGGAATATCCTGCGGGGTGCTGCGTGTCGCTTCCGCCAGCCAGCGAGTCATCTGCGCGGCTCGTTTGCGCACGTCCTGCGCCAGCGGCAGAAGGCGTCCGCGCGCATCAAAAATCAGGCCGCCGGTTCCGCCTTCCAGAGTCAGTTTGATGCGGCCTTTACCGCCAATGCTGGAACCGCGCGCCAGCACGCGCACTTCGACCTGGGCTTCCTGGCCGCTGGGGAGCGGATAAACCCACAAATGGCCGCCGTCGATGCGCTGCTCGACCGTTTCGTCATCGGTGACAATTTTGACATCGAGCGCCGGGCGGTCGAGGCGCGGCTGACCGGACAGGGAAAAGCTCGTCCCGATGTTCACCAGGCCGCCCGCCTCAATCGTCTGGACGACAGCTTCCGGCTGCGAATAGGCCAGCGCGCCGAGTACAGGCAGCAGACCGTAGGCATCGGTTTGCAGGGTGGTCACCCCTTCCGGCTGAAGGGCATCCAGCAGCAGCAGCGCGGTCATCCCACCGCTGCCAGTCTGTGTCAACGTGGCTCCTGCGCCGATAATCGGGTCAAATTGCGGCAAAATTCCACCGGGCGGCAGATCGATCTGCTTGGCCCAGGCAGGCCGCGACGCCGCCACCAGTTCCTGTATTCCTGCCCGCAGCAGCGCGTGTTCGATGTACAGGTCGCGCAGTGTTTCCGGGATGGTCGCCGGGCGCAGGGCCTTGTTGCGCGCGTAGCCCAGCAGCTCATCATCCGAAATATAAAATGGCAGCCAGCGGCGCACCGGTTCCGTCCCCACCGTATCCAGCAGATCGTCAGCGCTCTGGCCCTGGCCGATGTCGGTGCGGATCATGGTGAACACGTCGTCGCCCACATAGGCCGACAGCGAACTGACCGCGCTGCCGATATCGACGGCCAGCACGCCCTGCGCGAGGGACTTGCCCAGGTATTCGGTCAGCAGGTTATAGCCCTGCGCCGTGGGCAGCACGCCCAGGCGCGTCATTTCGCTGACCACTTCGAAGCCGCCGCCGCGATTGCCCTTAAAGGCGTTAAACGCCAGCCCAAGCTGAAGCTGCGCGCCGTCGAGGTTTTCGTCGTCCAGCGACGGGCGCACGTTGGGCGCGATGAATACTTTCGTCAGGTCGCCGAACATGGCCTGGATCTGCGGCGCGAGGGCGCTGTTGCCTGCGTACAGAATCACGGGGCGGCGCGGGCGCTCCAGCAGTTTCAGCGCCAGATGAATGACCTGAATCAGGTCGAGCAGAGGTTCACGCGCGCCGTACTCGGTGCCGCCAGTAATCAGCACCATATCCGGGGTGGTGCTCACGATGACGTTCAGCTTTTCTTCTTCGCTGCGGGTATCGCTGAGGCTGAAGGTGCCGACGATCTGGACATAGGTCCCGGCGGCAGCGCGCAGGCCGCTGGCGATGCTGATGTCGGGCACGAGGCCCACCAGCAGCGTGCGCAGCGGACGTCCGACGCTGGCGGTCGCCACAAATTCATCGACGCCGGAACGGTCGGGTTGTTCCGGGGTGATGAGGCGGCCCTGTTCGTTGAGCAGCGCGCGTCCAGTGACGGCGCTCATCTCGCGCAGCGCCCGTTCCAGCCCCACACTCACATTCTGATGGGGAAAGCCGGAGGTCGTGCGTGCCTGCGCCTGAGCCACCAACCGGTAGCCGTCGTCCACCAGATCGAGCAGGACCAACCGGGTGTAGATGCTGCCGAAATCTGCCGCCAGAATCGCCCCCATCGGTCAGCCTCCCATCACGCGTGCGACGATAAACCCGACCCGTTCGCTGAAAATGGTCAGGCTGGTCAGGATGGCCGCCGCATACAGCGCGCCCAGAGTCACCACGATCACGCCCTGGCCGACGAAGGCCAGCGCTTGGATATGCAGCCGCCGCCGGGTGCGGCCATCAGGAAGCCGGCGCGCCAGGTACTGAAAATAGACCAGCGTGCAGATGACGCCGACTAATAACAGCGTGCCATTGACCCGGTTGAGGCTGAGCGCGCTGCTGGTGGTTCCGGCCAGGGGCAGCAGCGTGCCCGTCACCGCGCCGACCAGCGCGACTGCGGTGCCAACACCGATAATAAAGGCCATCGCCAGGTTTCCGACGCGGCCTATGCGAGGATTGGTTTTCAGCAGCAGCCCCAGCCCCAGCAGCAGCGGCACCAGGCCAGTGATGATTTCCGGCAAACCAGCCCCAGGGCGCAGCACCGTGCCGCTGATCCACGGCCAGACGACGCTGTCCCAGGTGACCACCGCGATGTACCCGGCAGCCAGGCCGACGGTTCAGACGGAACAACGC
>JAIOHO010001136.1 GCA_019912905.1 Anaerolineae bacterium | reverse complement strand
CCTCGATGCAGCAGGCTACACCCCTACCGCCGTGCGGGTTGGCTGATCTGGATCACAGCGGAGAAGTCGACATCTTCGATGTCCGACTGCTGACCCATGCTTACGGCAGCCGTGCCAGCGATCCGCTGTACATCGCCCGTTACGATCTGGACGAAAGTGGAGAAATCGACATTCTGGATCTGCGCCGTCTGACGGCTCAATATGGCAAAACCTGCCCACGAGGCGATTAGCCCAGGAGTACCGACATGAAATTGTGGATCGGGTCGATGATCATGGCCTTCACCCTGGGGCAGGTCATCCTTGCCCAGGCACCGAGCACCGTCACGATGCCGAGGGCGACGCTGCGGGTTGGCGTAGCACAGGCGGTCTCTGTCCAGATTGACTGCCAGGCCGCGGCGTGCAGCGCGTTTGCCCTGACCATCCAGTATGACCCGGCCATCCTGCGGGTCGAGACTGCCCGGGTGGGTCCCTATCTCGGCGATCAGGTCTTTGTGGTCGAGAATCACATCGACGCAGCGAGCGGCACGGTGCAGTTGGATGCCGCGACCCTGGGGGAGTCAGCCACAACCAGTGAAACCACGCTGCTTTATCTGGATGTTTTCGCCCTGAAGGCCGGGACATCACAATTGGAGATCGTGGAACTGCGGGTGGCGGATGAGGTGGGCAACCGGCTGGAGGCGGAGGGAATCGCGGGAGAAATCATCGTCCAGGCTGCGCAAGCGGAGCCACCAACGCCGACCCCGACTCTTTCGGCTACCGACTTCGAGGCGACCGTCCAGGCGGAAATGAACCTGCTGCTCACCCAGGTCGAAACCACCCGCCGCGCGCTGATCCCGCCAACACCCACACCAGACGTGATAGGGACGGCCAGCGCCCGCTTAACCCAAACTGCGCAGGCTCTGTCCACACCCTCGCGCACGCCCACCGTCCGCCCAACCCGGACTCCAACCATTCGGCCCACCGCGACGCGGATGCCCACCGATACGCCGCGACCGAGCGCGACTGCGACACGAACACCCACCTGGACACCTCGCCCCACGGCAACCCAGCGACCCAGCACAACGCCCCAGCCCCGCTCGACCATTGTGCCCGGGGAAGTTGACGTAATATTCCATGACGATTTCGACGAGAATATTTTGTCGCCCTCTTTCAATGTGATTGAAAACAACATGCGCCCTCTGGCACAAAACGGACTCCTATTGCTGAATGCCGCCGACGCCCGTTCCGACTTTATTGGCCGCAGCCACAGCGTCGGCGATGATGAAGGCGTGGTGGTGCTGTTCCGGCTGGAACAAGGGGTGCCGCTCGACGAATTCCTGCTTTTCCTCTTCCTGCCTTCCCAGGACTGGTATTTCCACAACCCGAACGTCATCAACTACTTTCATGGCATCCATACGGTGTTTGGCTCACTCTCCACTCAACTCAGAGCGGGCACGTGGTATTACGTCATGCACCAGATTAGCGAGGGGGGTCGTTTCACGACCTTTGTCTGGGAGCGCGACCAATCCATCTTTCAGCCTTTGCTCTCCGTAAGCGTAGACCTGGGGGAAGAATGGAGCGGAAAGCGCTGGTCCACTCGGATTCACGTCCCCAAGGGAACCGCGTCCCTGGACCTCTATGAGCAGATCCGCTTCCCGCGCGACTACTTCGCCTGTACCGTTTCTGCCGCCAGCCTCGTCAACCGGCGCGACGAGCCTGCGGTAACCGGTGAGGTCGTGGGACAGCTGCGTGGACGTTACCTGCCGGTGGCCGGGCAAACGAAGGGCGCCGACGGCTTTATCTGGTGGCAGCTGGCCGATGAGTCCTGGGTCAGGAGCGATGTCGTCGTCACGGCGGGTGCCTGCGATGACGTTCCAGTCAAATAGTTTCCAGGTTGCGCTCAGGCGCGAACGAGGTGCGTGATGCGTCGCTGGTTTTGTCTTCTGATGGTTCTGACCACGATCGGGTCGGCCACTTTCCAGGATGAGACCGTCGTGACTCTACCCGCGCTGGCGCTGTCTGTGGGTGAAACGCATACCCTTGAAGCACAGATCGACTGCCAGGTGGAAGCCTGTACCGCCTTTGAAGTCACCCTGGAATACGATCCGGCCATGCTCCAGATCGACAGTGCCACCATCGGCCCCTATCTTGGAAACCGTGTCTTCGAAGCGGAAAATGCCATTGATTCGCAACGGGGGATAATCTGGCTGGCTGCCGCCGTGCTGGCTGAACCGCCCGTCAATCCAGATCCGATTCTGTTCCGATTGTCGCTCACCGCGCTGAAAACCGGCAGCACCCGGGTCCAGGTCACGGAACTCAAGGTCGCCGACCTGATCGGGCAACCAGTGCCTGCCGTTGCCATCGACACCGAGGTGACGATCGGCCAACAGAGTGAAGTGGCGTTGATCCCGTCTGCTCCGCCCTCGCCAGTCGCAACACCCACCCCGACGCTCGACATCGTCCAGATCGTCGAGACGCTGGATGCGCAATCGACGGCTGCCGTCCGGGCCACCGAAATTGTGGGAACCATGACCCAGGCTGCTTCCGAAGCGAAGGCAACACAGACGCAAAGCTCGGGCCTGACCGCGACCGCTTTGTCGTGGACGGACACGCCCACGCCGGACATCACTGCCAGCGTGGTGGCCTATCTGGCCCAACGAGCTGGAGCGACCCGCACGCAGGAGGCGCGAAACATTACCCAAACGGCAGCGGCATGGTCTCCCACTCCGACACCCACCTCCACCAAGACGGCTACACGGACCCCAACGCCGACATACACGAAAACGCCGACGGTCACACCGACACCCGCGCCTCCGGGGTATCCGGGTGGACCGCCCATCACCGCCAATGACCAGTGGCAGCCGGTGATTCAGGCGTTTGATGGCGTGGAGATGGCGCTGGTTCCAGCGGGGAGCTTCATGATGGGCATCACCGCGGCGGAGCTGAAGGCAACGCTTGCGGAATGCGTCCCCAGACTGGGTTTCACGGGCTGCCCGCGCGAGTTTTTTGCCTGGGCCAGGCCGCAAACCCGAATCACCTTTGACACCCCATTCTGGATCGATCGGTATGAGGTCACGAACGATCAGTTTGCTGCGTTCGGGGGGCAAGCTTCGAGCCTGAGCCATTTTACCGGCGCGAATCGCCCCCGTGAGATGATCACCTGGTTTGAGGCCCGGGATTTCTGCACACTGCGCGGGGCACGCCTGCCGACCGAGGCCGAATGGGAGTATGTAGCCCGTGGCCCGGACGACCTGATTTATCCGTGGGGTGATACGTGGAAGGCCAGTGCCCTTGTCTGGGGCGGCAATTCAGCCGGTCGCACCGCCGTAGTCGGCAGTCGTCCGGCAGGTGCTTCGTGGGTCGGTGCACTGGACACGAGCGGGAATGTGCAGGAATGGGTTGGTTCACTGAGTCTGCCATATCCGTACCGTGCTGCCGATGGCCGTGAACGTGTCGCGGGCAGCTCCAACGCGAACCGCATGATCCGGGGCGGCTCCTGGGTTAATGACCCGGGCAACCGATTCCCTGCTTGGATTCGCCTTGAAACGGAGCCATCCTTCCAAGACGAGACCAGCGGCTTTCGCTGTGCCCGCGCCTATTCGCGCTGACTACCCGAAGGAAAAGGGTCTATCCGACAATGCAGTCAGGACTAATACAACATGGTCAATTGATAGCAAATGCCTGCTTTGAAAAGCGATTGACCGAGCTTCGGCACGCAGCCCCAAGCCAGAGTCCCCTCCCCCCAGGAAATGGGCTACCTCTCCGTCAGATCTGCTGTAACCTGATCTTTGTTGTCAGGAAAAAGAGGGGAATTAGCCGTGTTTTACGACAATATCGTGGCGAGTGACCAACTCGCTCGCGAGCGCCATCAGGCCATCCTGCGCGAAGTGGAACAGATCCGCTTTGCCAACCAGTTCGCCTCGAAGTCACCCTCACGGCCACATCGGGTCGCTCAGAACCTGTTGACCGCACTCCTGACCGTGTTTCAGCAATGAGCGAACACAGACATACGTACTCCTGAAAGCGCGTCCGATCAACCGGGCGCGTTTTCGATTTTAGAGACCGCTTCGCTGGAATCCGCTCAGGGCTGTGCTGCGGCGGCTGTCGCAGTTGATGCTCCGGCAGTGCCAGCAGGCGTCTTAGCATCGGACGCCTTCATTTTTTTCTTGTACCATTCATCGATGATCGCAAACCGCTGTGGCCGCTGTGTTTCCAACCACGCTCGTCCAGGCGGTCGATCCAGGAGGTAGATAGCGACCGAATCGCTGATGTCTTCGTCGATATTTTGATGCCCATAGCGCGTGGGCGGTTCTTCTGCGCCGTTTTCTAGCGTCTCCTCGTCCTCCCAAAATGTCTGAAATTTCGGTGTAAGGTCCTTTTCCGAATGCGCATGCGCCAATTCGTGAAGCAAGGTAGCCCTTGTGAGTTCGAACGAACCCCTTCCAGCTTCTGGTTTGCTTTTGGGAAATTTCGCATCCAGGTCCTTGATCTTCGTGGTAAGCTCTTGTTCCTGGGAAGAACCACGACCCGCATACCGAAGATTACCCTGTAGTTTTTGCCTGGTCGTTTCGATATCCTCGGTACGAATATGAGAATGTTCTCGTAGACCCCGAAGCACACCTTCCCCCGGGGCTGCAAAAAGAGAAATATTGCCCTGCTTGTATTGTCCAAATGCTGAAGGGTCAGTCGGATGTTTGGCGAGTTTGCTTAATCTGACCGTGCGTCCCCCGGCGATGTCCCTGAATTTGCTCAAACTGTTCACCGCTGCTTCTAGCTCTTGTAGGGTCCAAGCCACAGGTGCTACTTTATAGATTCCTGCCCCATCCGCATTATCGACCACTGCCCCGTTCGCGGCGATCCGGTCCAGTAACGACTCCACGATATGTCTTTTGGTTGCTTCCGTATCGACTTCCAGCGTATGCCCGTTGTACTGTACCTGAACAACCCTCTGGATAATCGGATGACCCAAATGAGCATTGGCGATCAGATGTCGGGTGGCCGCATTGCCAATCGTCCGTTGGAGAGTAGAAATCACTCCAGGCGTCACGAGGCTCGAACCCGGTGCGGTAGGCAGGAGATCGGACTGATGTTCAACGAGGGTGTGCTTTGAGGGCACAGCAGCTTTTCGCTGTGAATCAGCAGACTCACGAGATCCCATATACCAAACTCACCAGTTAAACGGAGATTGTTGAAATCATAACTCCCTTTTCGGTTTGATGATACGCCATCCCCCAAAGCCATCAGGACAATCGCATCAAATTTGACGAAAGGTTCTCAACGGCTCAGGATGCTTTCGTAGAGGCGAACCGAGGTGTTCGCCCACCAGGGCAGCTACATAGGCCTGTCCCTAAAAAATCTGAGAACCTGACACTTTTGTAGAGGATATACAAGCTGCTCATGGAATGCGCTAAGGTTAAAGCTGACTGAAGCAAACCCAGAGGGCAAAACCATGA
>JAIOHO010001135.1 GCA_019912905.1 Anaerolineae bacterium | reverse complement strand
GTATAAGGCGTAACCTTATTCAGCGTTCCCGGCGCAATCGTCTCGATGACCTCAATCACGGCGTTGCGATGATTGCCCGCTTTGTCGATGACGGCCACTTTGACGCCGGAACCGGTAATCGAGTTCAAATTCCAGTCGTTCCAGCCGATGATCGACAGGCTGTGAAGCAGGTTGGGATCAAGGTTGGCCGGAGCCAGCGCTGCTTCGAAGTCGCTGCTGGTCGATGCCGCCACATCCGGCAGCAGCACGTTCTGCACTTCTTCGGCGCTGATCACTGCGACCAGACCGGTCAGCGGGATGCGCACGTTGAGATGGGTCGCATCCTGCGCCGGCAGAATCACGCCGCCGTTCATCTCGACCAGCGGGGTCAGCAGGTCGATGTCGCCCACCGGCCAGACGGTGACGTCCACGTTGAGGGCGTCATCCAGAATCTGGACGTTGGATTCGGCGGCCAGGCTGCGCGCGCCTTCGAGATCACCGACCTCGACCAACTGGAGCACCTGGTACAGCCGGAAACTCAGTTTCGCGCCGTTTTCTTCCGTCAGAACATTGGTCGGCAGCGGCGTCGGAGTCACGAGCTGATCCTGCGGGACCAGATCGTAAAGTGCCAGGTCATCCAGGAAGAAGCTGGAGTCGCCGGTTGCGGCCAGTGCCAGCGCGCCGCCGGTCAGCGGGGCCTCGTCGGTGAACATGAGTTCTTCGGCGTCGTTCACCGTCAAGGTGATTTGCCCACCGACTGCTTCAAGGCTCAGGGCATACCATACGCCGGCTTCACGTGCCGCTTCTGTTACCGCCAGCGGGTTCAGACTGCCGCCGTCACTGCGATACAGCACGGTCTGTGCGGCTTCAAAGGCCAGCACATAGCTGCTGCCGTCACTGCTGTGGAACACGAGGCTCAGGCCGCCGCTGGCAGCGCTGAGGAACTGGATGCGTGTGTCCAGGCGGAAGTCGTTCAAGACAATTTCGCTGGCTGGCAGCAGGGTATCGCCCCCGCTCATCAGCAGCGCCTGGTTAGTTTCATCGACGGCCACGACCACCGCACCGTCACTGGCGAACCAGCCGTCCAGTTCACCCTCAAAATCCGCGCTGAGGACCGGCACCGCAACCAGGGGTATACTGACAGGTTCTTCGGTCGCCTCGGGTTCCTGAGTCGATTCGGCTTCTTGGGTAGCCTCGGCTTCTTCTGTTGCCTCAACCTCTGCGGTTGCTTCTTCCGTCACCTCTGGCATGACGGTCTCAGTGATTTCGGGGGCTGGCTCGGTCGCCGTCACACTCTCATCCGGCAGGACGGAGGCTTCCAGTTTGGTGATGACCACGTCATCCACATCGACCGCGCCGCTGTTGTCCGCACCCGTTTTGAAGGTAACGGAACCGGCACCCAGGCTGGTGGGGTCTTCGTAAGTGAACTGCACACTGTCATCCAGCGCGACGATGACGTTGCCGCCGAGGGCCTGGACGACGATCGTCCGCCAGACGGCTGCGGTGATTTCCGGGTCAATGGCTGCACCCTGGGCAAGCAGGGTATCCCCACGATACAGCGCGGTCAGGCCGGTGGCATCCAGAGTGACGCGGTAGCCGTCGTCCTCCTGCTGGCGTACCGCGATTTCGAGGGTGCTGCCCGGCTGCACGCGCACTCGCGCCTTGAGGTTGAGCTGCGGCCAGTCGAGTTCGTTAATCGCTGCTGTCGAGTCCGGCATCACGCCGCGCAGCAGCAAATTATCGCCGGAGGCTGAAGTCGTCAGCGCCCAACCCGGCGAAAGCGTCCAGCCAATCGTATCGCCGTCTTCAAAATCGTCGGCAAATGTGGTCAGTGCCGGGTCGAGGGTGGGGGCGGCTGTTTCGGTCGGCTCGGTAGTGGCTTCCTGAGTCTGCTCGGCAGTAGGCTCGATGGTGCTTTCCGCATCGCTGGTCGGTTCTGCGGTAATCTCCGGTTCTTCCGTGGCTTCGGGCTGCACCGCTTCTGTGGTTTCGACAACGACGGGTTGTGTCGATTCGTCGGCTGGTTCCTCTGTTGCTTCCGCAGCAGGCGGCGCGACCTGGGGGACGTCCGTGGCCGTGGGTGGTACTTCGGTCGGCACGGATGTCGGTGCTGCGGTCGGCTCTACTGGCTCAGTGGCTTCCACAGCCGCTGCATCAGGCTCCTGTGTGGATTCCTGGGCCGAGACTGCGCGGATACCTAGCTCCGCAACGGGTGCAATCAGACCGAGCACCATTGAGGAAAGCATAATGAAATTAATGATGACGATGAGCGACTTGCTGCGGATCATACGGGCCTCCGAAAATCGACTGGGTCCAGGTGTAATGCGGTTCTTGCGGTGCTGAGATAAATTCATGGCGCACATCAATACAATCTGTATTGTACAACAACCATTGCTGAGTATGCGTTCATGTTTGCATACCTTAATTACCGCTCAAGGCTTGAAGATGTTACGGGTGAAATGTGGGGAATTGTCCAGTTATTGTTAAAGCTTAGCGCGTTTTGACCAGATTCAGCTTCTGGCGATGGGCGCTGTAATGCAGATGGTCGAGTGCCAGTTCCGTCAGCACATCGTCCGGGCGGACGTTACCATGATCGCCCACCGCGACCTGGACGATAAGATCCCCGCCTGCGTCTATCTCCAACCCATAAATCAGCGGGCGAAGGTCGGTCACGTGGCGGCGGCCCTTCCGTTCGGTTTCCTTGATGATGGACTTGCGGGCCAGAAGCTGGTCGATCCGCTCGCGCAGCAGCGCCAGGTCAGGTGCGTCCTCGAAGTGGATGCGATATTCGGCGCTTTCGACCAGATTTTGCAGGGTGGGATGCTGCACGTCGAGTGTCTCGATGGTGTAAATGTCGAGACCAGACGGGCTGACGGCCAGCAGACGCTCACGGACACCGTCCAGCGTGATGCCCTCCCGCAAGGCGACGTCAATTAATTCACAGCTGCTGGTGATGCCCAATGGCAGGGCCGACGCCAGTTGGATGCGCGGACGCGTGTTGAAGCCCTGGGAATAAAGCAGCGGCAGATCCGCACGACGCAGCACGCGCTCCCAGATCTTGGCAAGGTCCAGATTGCTGGTGTATTTGAGCGTGCCAGATTTGCCAAATGTAATCAGTAAACGCTGCTTGGTTGGGTTCTGTTCGTTGAGCATAAATCCCATTATGCCTACCGTTCGCCGCTACCGCAATGGTGCAGTCTGCGGTACAATCAGGCCGATAGGGATGATATGGAATCACAAGCACAGACTTCAATTATTCGCCACCGCCGCGAGACCCTGATCCAGCTTGTGCTGCCGATGCTGCTGCTGGCTTTATTAGTCGCTGCCGGGGTGGTGCTGGTGGTTTTGCTGCCGCGCGGCCTTCAGGTCGGAATCGTATCGGACCTGATGTTTGCGGTGCTGATTTTGTGCCCGGCGGCGCTGTGCTTGCTGCCGCTGACGATTCTGATGGTGACTGCGGCGGTTGGGATGAATCACGCGCATGACGCGCTGGCCCAACCCCTGCGCAAAGTCGAAGGTCACTCGGCCAGCATGGTGGCACGGACACAGACTGCCGCCGATCAGGTCAATCACACGACGGTTAATCTGAGCGCTCGGCTCGGCTTTCTTTACCGATGGATGAGTATATTTGAGCAGACTTCGGAGAAAGAGGAAAATAATCCGCAATGAATAAGATGATCCCATCGGACTCCAATTGGAAGACGCGTGCCTACGTGGTTGGTGTGCTCACCGGCGCGATCTTCGGCCTGCTGTCGGCCTATCTCTATTCGCGTGCTGCCGAGGAAAATGCAGCCCAGACGGGCGGAAAACCGCAGCAGATCCCAACCTGGACGATGATTACCATGGCCGGGTCCGCGCTGGCCCTGGCGCGTCAGATCGCCGAGGCGGGCAAACCCCGCAAATAGTGGAAAGATGAGCCTATGTGTGGCCGTTTTACCCTGACCGCGGATACAGATAACCTGCAACTGGCCTTTGACCTGACCGGCGTGCCCGAAGCGCATACGGCGCGATTTAACATTGCACCTTCACAGCCGATCGCAGTCATTACCAATGCGGACCCCAAAGCGCTCACATTTCACCAGTGGGGATTGATCCCCTCGTGGGCCAAAGACCCCAAAATCGGCTACAAGATGATCAACGCGCGGGCGGAAACTGCGGCGGAAAAACCGGCTTTTCGTGCCGCTTTCCGGCGGCGGCGCTGCCTGATCCCGGCAGATGGGTTCTATGAATGGCAGAAGCGCGACGGCGGCAAGGTGCCGATGTTTATCCACCTGAAGGATTTCAGCCTGTTTGCGTTTGCTGGATTGTGGGAAATCTGGTACAGCCCCGAAGGTGATGAGATCCGCACCGCCACGATTCTGACGACTGAGCCAAACGAATTAATGGCCTCGATTCACAACCGCATGCCGGTCATTCTTCACCGCGAAGATTACGAGACGTGGCTGGCACCGGATGAGCGCAAGGCGACCGACCTGGAACCGCTGCTGAAGCCGTTTGACGTGGATCAGATGGCCGCCTACCGCGTTTCGACGTTCGTCAACAGTCCAGCCAACGACACGCCGGAGGCCATCGAGCCGGTCGCCTCTTAACTCAGGCGGATGTCACGAAGTAGGCGTCGAGGTTTCGACAGGAGGTTCGATATTACAGGGTGCCTGAATAGGTTGGCGAACGTTAGCTCTCAACATCTCTGGGACCGAAAATTCGACAAATCGAATAGTATCATTCTCGCTAATTTCGAGAATCCCGCTGGTGGATACTTCCACCCAATCGATCTCGTAAGTAACAGTGCTTCCCGGTGCTGCGCGCATTTCGACTTCAAGGCTTTCGCTGATACTGTGATTGTCAGCTAGCGACGAGAAAGCCTCTAGGTGAGCCTTAGCAATTCCAATACTAGCGTCGATTTCCCCCTCTGCATGCAAGATAAGTCGTCGATCTGTACTCTTCGTGAATTCGCGGCTAATCACTAACTCGCTGGAACCATTGCATTTTGGCAATGTGATGGGTTCGACTGCGATGACCTTCTCCAGATTTGTGTTGTTGATAATGACCTCACCTATTTTTATATTTGTAGGCACCGGGGCTTCGGATGGACGTTCTTGACTAATTTCTGAAAAGTAGTCGAAACTTGCCGCGCCCTCTAGCCGATAAATGGCTGGAAGAAGAATGTCCTGATAAAAACCTTGGGTATCCTCTCGGCTATCTCGCTTAGAATTGCTTGCCAGACTCAATGCCAACATATCTATTCGCTGTGTCCAATAGAGACTTGTGAGGAAATATAGCTCATCGGTACAAGGAGGATGCTCAAGCCATTCAAACTCACGCCGGATATTCTGGATTTCAACCAGAAGATCTACTCTGGGTAGACGTCTCCAATCGGTCAAGTTGTTGCTTAAGTTTGCATCTGCTTCTTCGAAGCGTAGCTCAAAATCATGTCGTTTGTGAATCCAATCAATGACACCATCGTGACTGCAATTTGCGAGGTTGTCCGAATCTTGTGCGTAAGTGATTTGGCAAGAGAGAATCGAGACACATGTCAGTAATAAAAATAGCTTCCGCATTTTATGTTTCTCAGATGAATGTCAATGCTAAACCTACTCTATTATTGAATGATAAATCTAATCCATTAAAAATGCCCAATATATACCTATTTTGGTGCCGATTGTAATAGAAACACAACGACTGCGATTATCCCGAGGATGGTAAATATGGCGAACAGAATGATGCTATGGTTGCTACTCGCAGTTTGTGCGGACATAACCTGTGCATGTTTTGCCAGTTCGAGCGCGGCAGCCGTGGGGGTAATGGTGGCGACATCGGCCATCTGGTCCGCCAGCGTATCATCGCGCTGATGCCCGATGCCCGTCACTATGGGAATTTCGGACCGGCAGATGGCTTCGGCAATCGCCAGATCGTTGTAGACCGCCAGTTCATCGGCACGCCCGCCGCCGCGAATCAGCGTGATGACATCCACACTGCGTTCGCGGTTAAGCCGTTCGATTGCCTGGGCGATCTGGTGGGGGGCCTGCTGTCCCTGGATGCGCACGTCGATCACCTGTGTGGCAGCCGCACCCGCGCCGCTTTCGCGCCGGTAGGTATCCTCAAAATCGTGCAGTCCTTCGCTGTGCTTGCTGGTGACGATCCCAATGCGCTCGATGACGGGCGGAAGGGCCTGCTTCTGCGGCGGCCAGCAGCCCATCTGCGTCAGTTTCTCCTGAACAGTGACATCCATCTGATAGGCGTCATGGTTGATCAGCCGCACCTGCTCGACGTCAATCTGGACCTTCGCCTGTTTTTCGTAGACGCGCACGCTGCCGAAGACCTCCAGTTCCATGCCCTTGTTAAGGTCGAAATTGAGCGCGCCGCGCCGCCGCTCGTGCAGCATGCAGCTGATCGTGTAATCGTCGTCGGACAGGTCGAAATAAGCATGCCCCATGTTGGACAGGTAGTAACGCGTGACGATGCCGTTTATCCAGAAGGGATACCCGATCGTCTCCTGTTCCACCAGGGCGCGCACCAGGCTGTTGATCTGGGGGATCGTCTGCCTGGCTTGGCCGGTTTGTCTTTCCATGATTGACCCTTTATGCGGCGTTAACCGGCTAACCCCTTGGACCGCCGCTCGATCTCTTCCTTAAATGGGTCCTCGCCGGGTTTGATGAGCACCTTTCGGCTGCGGCCCCCGGGTTCGGGCGGGCCGATCACGCGCAGCTCAAACAACAGGTCGATGATGCGGGCAGCACGGGGGTAACCCAGGCCCAGCTTGCGCTGAATCAGGGACGCGGAGGCTTCGCCCTCGGCAATCACCAGTTCGATGGCCTCTTCGAGCATCGGGTCCGTTTCCGAAAGTAGTTCGCGTCGGGTGAGGCCGCGCTGCCAGGGGCCGACCCGCACCGGCTGCATGTGCCCGGCCTGAATCTGCGCCTCGTACCAGTCTTTCCAGTAATTGACGACCTTTCGGACTTCTTCGTCGGCCACGAAACAGCCCTGGATACGGCGCGGGCCAGCCGCATCATTGGCAAGGTAGAGCATGTCCCCCTGTCCGAGCAGATTTTCCGCGCCGACCGTGTCCAGAATCACGCGTGAATCGACCCCTGAAGCAACCGCGAATGAGATGCGCGTCGGGAAGTTCGCTTTGATCAGACCGGTGATGACATCGACGCTGGGCCGCTGCGTGGCAATGATCAGGTGCATGCCGACGGCGCGCGCCATTTGCGCCAGCCGAGTCAGGTGGCGCTCGGTTTCCTCTGGTTGGTTCATCATCAGGTCGCCGACTTCGTCGATCATAATGACGATATAGGGCAGCTGCTCGCTCTGTTTGCGGCGTCCCAGGCGGCTGTTATAGCCGTCGATATTGCGCACGGCATGTTCTTCCAGCAGCTTATAGCGCCGGTCCATCTCCCGCGTGCACCAGCGCAGCACCCCGATAATCCGCTCCAGTTCGGTTTCGACCGGGCCGATCAGGTGGGGGATGCCGTTAAAGCGGCTGAGTTCGACCATCTTGGGATCGAGCATCACCAGCTTAACGGTATCTGGCGTATTGTTGATCATCAGCGCCGTGGCGATGGCCGCGATTGCTACCGATTTGCCGGACCCGGTCGTGCCCGCAATCAGGAGGTGCGGCATCTGGCCGATGTCCACCGCGACGGGCTGCCCGGCGACATCGCGCCCCAGCGGGATGAGCAGCGGCGACTGCTTGCGCCGCATCAGGTCGTGGAAGAATTCGCTTTCATAGACCGAGCGCAGCGAAACGATGCTGGGCCGTTTGTTGGGCACCTCCACCCCGATGTAGCTGTGGCCGGGCACCGGTGTTTCCAGCCGCAAACGGCGGGCCGCCAGCGACAGCGCCAGGTCATTTGCCAGGGACGCAATCTTGTTGATGCGCGTCCGATGGAGGACGGTATCGCCTTCTTCATCCGTGTTGGCCTTAAACGGCTGAATAGCATACTGAGTGACCGTTGGGCCGACTTTGACGTCAATGATGTCCACGTCGATTTCGAATTCCAGCAGCGTGTTTTCGATAAGCACGACGTTGGTGTTGATTTCTTCCTCACTGGGGGGCACCAGATCGATGTCGTCCATCAGATCCAGCGGTGGCAGGTCCCGGTCGCGCTTGCCAACGCGACGTGGTTCCTTCATTTTTTCGATCTCGAAATAGTGTTTGACGCGCCCATCTGGTCGCTCGACCAACTGATCATCGGTTTTCTTGCGTTTCGGTTTCAGGATGCCGATGGCGTTGAATTCCGCAATGATGTGATGATCTTCCCCGACATTGCGCTCCGTCAGGCTCTTGACATCTTCATAATCGCCATCGACCGCCGTGTCGTCTTTATGAGCGGCTGCTATCCGCTGCGAGGGGGGCACATTTTCGGGG
>JAIOHO010001134.1 GCA_019912905.1 Anaerolineae bacterium | reverse complement strand
GTTCAATCTCAACCGGGCGCTGAACGAAACCGCACCGCCGCAGGAAGGGATGCCCGCCATCGCCGTGATTATGATGGTGCTGCTGCTGCTGCTTTCCTTCGTCGCCGAGCGCACCCGCTTTGGACGGTATGTCTACGCCATCGGTGGCAATAAAGAAGCGGCCCGTCGCGCCGGTATCCGAGTCGAACGCATCCGGGTAATCGTCTTCATGATTTCCAGCACCATGGCCGGCATGGGCGGCATTATCCTGGCTTCACGCCTGAAGTCCGTAGCCACCGATTCCGGCGGCGGCAGCCTGCTGCTGTACGCCATTGCCTCGGCGGTGATCGGCGGCACCAGTCTGTTCGGCGGGCGCGGCAAATTGTCGAGTGCCATTCTGGGCGCGCTGGTAATCGCCGGGGTCGATAACGGCATGGGTCTGTTGAATCTGTCCGCCGGGGCGAAGTTCATCATCACCGGTCTGGTTCTGCTGGCTGCCGTGATTGTGGACGCCATCTCGCGCCGCCGCCAGAGCCAATCAGGGGTTCGTTAAGCAGGCGGCCCGTTCGGTGCGCCGTCAGGACATCACGATGGAAAGAGCGGAATCCATGAATCCGAAACCACCTTCGACGACGAACATCCACGTGCCTTTGAACAACAACCCGTTGCTGGAGGAAGCTCTGGCACGAATCAATGCGAATCTGGAAGTGGTCACGCTCTGGCGGGTGATCAACGTCAACGCGATCGACCGGCTGGGCATGAGCGATCATGGCGCAACCCATTTCCAGATCGTCGCCAACATCGGGCTGCGCCTGACGCGGCTGCTGGCCCGCCACGAAGTCGAGATGTCCATCACGCGGAATTTTGGCCTGTCGGCCCATCATGCGGAACTCGTCGTCCTGCTGGCAAGCCTGTTTCACGACCTGGGCATGTCGATCCATCGCCAGGATCATGAAAGTTACAGCCTGATTCTTGCCAACACCCTGCTGCGTGAGCTGCTCGATTTCCTGCCGATCGACGAGCGGACCATCGTCATTTCCGAAACGCTGCATGCCATCATCGGGCATCGCAGCGGCGGCATGCCTTACACTGTCGAAGCCGGGATCGTGCGGGTGGCGGACGCGCTCGACATGAGCAAAGGCCGTTCGCGCATCCCCTACGAAGCCGGGCAGATCAACATTCACTCGATCTCCGCCGCCGCCATCGAAAATGTCCAGATTATGGCCGGTGAAGACAAGCCGATTCAGATCAACATCGTCATGAACAACTCCGCCGGGCTGTTTCAGGTCGATGACCTGCTGCACAGCAAACTGCGCGGGTCCGGCATCGAACGCTATATCGCGGTCCGGGCTTACGTGGAAGGCGAAACCGAAAAAAGCCTGCTCAAGGAAGTGATTTTTTAGGCCGCACCTACCTGGATGTCACGTTCGGGTCAAGCGCAGCGCATCCCCAATGATATTGAGGGCCAGCACGACCAGGGTGATGGTGATTCCGGGGAACAGCGAAATCCACCAGGCATTGCGCAGGGTGCTGCGCCCATCGCCGCGCAGATCATCTACATGGCCGCGCCGGGAGCCATCGCCCCGCTATTCCGCGACATCCCCTACCAGCGGGTGGACCGGAACAAGTATCCCTGGGTGGAGAATCCGTTCGCGTAAAACGAGTCTCTGCTTGCGCGTCGTCAGACCAAACTGGACACCGTTTTTAGAGACACATTGGAGGATTCTTGAGTTCAAAACTCGTAAATTCTCGCCATAGCCTCACGTGTCCAATCAACTTTGACGACGTACACCCACCACCCGGACGATCGTGTCGTGGATGGCGCGGCGGAATTCGTAGAAGCCGGTGAACGCACGCCCATAGTAAACCGCATTGGTCAGGGTGGCGATGACCAGCCTCCGGTCAGGATCAATCCAGAGGGAGTTGCCGGTGTACCCCGTGTGGCCGAAGGTGCGCGGGCCAAGCAAATCCCCGGCGGACGAACCCACAAGCGCCTTGAGATGCCAGCCCAGGCCGCGGCGCATATCGTCGGTGACCGCCTGCTCCTGGATGGCCTCCCGCATGATCGCCGGGGGGATGCCGAGGCGTTCATCTTCGTCCAGCCAGGCCTGCCCCAGCGCGGCCACGTCGCGCACGGCAGCGAATAATCCGGCGTGCCCGGCGACTCCGCCCACCCCATCGGCATTTTCGTCGTGGACCTCGCCCCACACGCGCCGCATCCGCCAGGTGGTATCGTCCTCGGTCGGGTGAATCCACGCGCGCGCGCAGCCGCTGCGCACCGGGTTATAGGTCACGGTGCTCAGTCCGAGCGGCTTCAGCACCGCAGCGGCAATCGCCTCGTCCAGTTCCAGGCCGGACAGCCGCCGCACGACCTCGCCCAGCAGCAGCAGCCCCAGGTCGCTGTAGCGCACCACGCCATCCGGTTCCCCGACGAAGGGATACCCGCACAGGGCATCCAGCGCCCGAATCCAGCGCACCTGCCGCGAAACCGGTTCGGGTTGATCCGGCGGCGCGGGGACCGGCCCGGCAGCCTGATACACCGCGCGCCAGGGAGCCAGCCCGGAGGTATGCGTCAGCAGGTGCCGCAGCGTCACCCGGCGCGGATCGACCATTACCCCCCGGAGGGCCTCCGGCAGCGGCAGCGGTTGTTTGCTGTGCGGGTCCATGCCCCCATCGACCGGGCGCGGCCCGGATGCGCCAAATTCGGGGATCAGATCGACGAGGGGCGTGTGGAATTCAAGCATGTTTGCCTTCAAGAGCGCAAGGAAAGTCGTGACGGT
>JAIOHO010001133.1 GCA_019912905.1 Anaerolineae bacterium | reverse complement strand
CGATAAGGGTTGGAATCATGACATCCACCGAGACGACGGCAACAAACGCGCTTTCTGGTGGAATAGGCAAGAGAAAAGCGGCGAAGGATAGTCCTAGTGTAAGGACGATAAAGCTGGTGACGGGCTTGCGTTTAATAATGCTGCTGATATTCATCTCGGTCTCCTTCTAAACAGTCTTGCCAGAATTTCATTACAGTCACTTTAACGGGCATGGGGGTTGATTGGAGGTAGCCAAAGGGCGTATTTCAGGAGTTGATTGTTGGAGAGTAGCGCCGCTTACCTCTCCAACATGTCGCTGCTATCCGCGTGAATTACCGATATCGATTGCTTTCTTTCGTAAGTTCAATGGCCAACCACTGCCCCGGCTGGCTTTGCGGTAGTTGTCGGACGCTCCGATGTCGTGGAGATGAGATAACGATTGCGTGCTGCGGCGATTATCACTGCGACTATCACCCCGTAGACCAGCGACATAAGCAGCGTGTAGGTGACGACCTCGGCCCCACTGAACATGGCCCCGAATATTTGCGGCCCAAAGATCGCCTGAGCAGTATGGAACAGCATGGCGATCAGGACACTACCGTTCGTGTTATTGAACAACCACGTAAAGATGAAGTAACCGGCAGCTATGACCGGAACAATGGTCCAGGAGCTGTCGCCCGTCACAATGAGCGGGATATGCCACACGATGCCCAGTGCGGCTAAGATCAACGTCGCTGTTATCGCTGAAAAGCGCTTTTGCAGCTGCGGAATCACAAATCCTCGAAATCCGGGTTCCTCTCCCAATCCGACCACCAACAATACAAAGATGGCCTCCGGGATCAATTCAGGTAATGCGCTGAGTTGAATGGGCGTAGCCGAAGCACCCACTAGCACGGCCAGCAGCGCTCCCGTCCCGGTTGCGATCAACGGCAGCAATAGCGCCGCTACGTACCACCGCACACCAACACGCCAGCGGATAATCTGATCTGCCCAGTCCTTTAGCCCTTGGCGACCCGAAATTATGGGAACAACAATCAAAGCCGCCAGTAGAGGGCCGTAGGAAATCTGAGCATTGAAGATGACCCAGCCCAGTATCAAGAAGATGTATGTCAGACCGAAGAATGTGACGATGGGATGACGTTTCACGATTTCAAGCATGGTTTTTCACTCCGTTTTCTCGATAACAGATCGTTCGTTATGATCACTTTAATCGCCGAAAGGGCTGATTGCGGGTAGCCAAAAGGCGTACTTAGGGGGTTGATTTCGGCGGGACAATGCATCGTCGCCCCACCGATGCGTTCAACCAGCGTGTTGGCTGGAAGACTCTAAGATTCTCTCTGTAGCTGAATGGTCTGTACGGAATTCACACACTACAAAAATGGCAGCAAGACCCCACACCAACCAAGACCCCGCCAGCAGGCCGCCCAGCACAAAACCTAATCCCCAATCAGGTATATAAACCAGCAGCGCGGTAAAAGATAAACCCGCAAATTGAGGCAGTCCGATTAAGAATATATAGGCGACCAGCAAATTGAGCGCGACCGGAATGATGATACGAAAGAGAACCTGACGCAGACCATGGGGACGGCTTCCAACGTGACGCATCCAATAGCGCAGCCGGAACACCCGCCGGACCAATGTCAGCAGCTGTAAAGCCACAAGGAGAAACGTTGCTACAAAGAGGATTCGAGTGAATGGAAGACTATCCTGAACCGGCTGTTTGGCTAACAAACCCATAACTTTCCATGTCATTAACTCGATGGGTTGTGACATCAGTAGCAAATGATCTGCGTTCGTTAGTATGACTACGCCCCAACCGGTTTCAGGCGAAACTGCCATATGGCTGTGGAAGCTGCCACTGCTACCGCTGTGGTCATTGCCCGGTACTTCATATGGTACATCTGTTGTCCAGCCCAGTGCGTAGTTACTGTGTTCGTCGAGTGGAATATACGACGGCGGTTCCCACAGCTGCGCCATGTCCGCTGGCGAAAGAAGGGTCTTGTCGCCGTATTTCCCTTGATTCAGGTACGGTATCAAGTAGTGTGATATATCCTCTGCCGTAGAAATAATTCCTCCGGCAGCTTCAAAGGCGTAAGGAAACGGCAAATCAAGTGGAATAGGATTGTCAAAGCGCATTTGGTATCCCGTTGCCATCCCGTGCTGGCGTGCTTCTTGTTCCGATAGAAACGTGTTGTTCATAGCAAGTGGTGTGAAGATATTCTCTTTGAGATACTGTTCGTAAGATATGCCAGTGACGGACTCCACAATGAGACCGAGTATGGCGTAGTTGGCGTTGCTGTATTCCGGCACTTCTCCAACCGGGTGTGATAATTTTGCACTGCTCAGACCGCGAATGTAGGCTTCCGGGCCGGGCACACGCGCATCGTCGGTCGGGAGGATGCTGTTCCCCGTGAGGCGCGAAATGCCGCTCGTATGATTCAATAAATGCCGCAGGGTGATGCGTGCCGAAGCTTCTGCATCCACCAACCGGAACCACGGCAGGTAGCGCTGCACCGGCGCATCCAACTCCACCTGCCCCGCCTCCACCAGCTGCATGATCGCCACAGCCGTGAATGATTTTGTGAGTGAGGCGACCATGAACGGTGTCTGTGGGGTGACTGGACGCCCCGATACATCAGCAATGCCGAAACTCTGCAAATGAACAACTTGGTCACCATGTACGATGCCCAGTTCAAGTCCCGGTAGATTGGAGCTTTTCATACTGGATTCCACGAAAGTGTCGATAGCTGTGAAATCATGTGTGTCGGATTGTGCCCCCGTCGTAGGTAGCTTGACCACCAACAGCGACATGAGAAGCGTTAGCTCCACCATCATCCTGAGCGTGAAATGATTAAAATTCATGACTTCTCCCGATAAATAATGAGAGGGCGGTCTATAGACCGCCTGCCAGCAGAATGACGAGGTATACAGTGAAATCCGATACGAAATGCAGGAACAGCGGCCAACCCATGCCGCGCGTCTCGACCATGGCTTTGGCGAATATCCAACCGCCAATCGTCGTCACGATCACCCCTGTGACTCCCGACGGCACGCCGAAGTAGTGTCCGATGCCAAACCAACTTGCTACCAGGATCAGGGACGCACCTTTGCCAAAGAGCGGCAGAACCTGCGGCAGCAGTGCCGAGCGGTACAGGAATTCTTCGGCGAAGGCGTTCATCACAGCGCACAGCGCGGCGAACAGCACCAATCCAACCGATAGATTGCTCAGTGATGGTTGTAGGGAAGGGACCATGAAAAGCAAGAAGAGCGCGACGATAATCAGCGCGTAGCGTCCGCCGAAACCGGGCCAGCTTTCCGGCTTGCGCGGAATGCCCCATTTCTCCGCTTCGGCAGCGGCCTTTAGGTTTCCCACTGACAGGAAGAAATCCTGGGGCTTCAAGCCCATTGCCAGCAGCACCAGCAGCATGACAATCGATGCCCCGATGCGCACCAGCCGTTCGCCAAAGAACGCGAGGTTCGGATCGCCGCCGAATACCTGCGCATAGAACTGACTTTGTGGCAGGAGTGTCCCGAAAAACCAGCCTTCAACGCCGTAAATGACCCCGAATACCAGAACCAGTCCCCGCAGTGAACGTATTGCAGGCCAGACGAACGTCGCCGCCAGTAGAATGCCTAGAAGACCAATACGTGCTGCGAGCATCCACGATGTATCCACGTGCATGAATGCGCGCAGGATAATTTCTGGCAGCGTCAGCACCAGCACGATTCCCCATGCCCCATACAGCAAGGTGCGGCGTTCGCTGACAGTTTGAGTAGAACTTGCAAGTATAGAACTGGACTCGCTCATCTTGAATTCCTCCGTTTCTAAAAGACCCGGTGTGTTTCATTGAATCTCACTCTGCATGGCAACGCGGTGGTTTGTTGAGAGCCAGCCCGGGCATACCGTGCGGTATGCCCTGACAATCTTCTCGATTCCACTACGAGTTCTTTGCCGGAACCTGTACCATTCTGGGGCTTCTCTGTTCTTGAATAGGGGTAGTCCATCTCCAGATCAGCAGAGCCAGGGAGATCAGGCAGGCGATGATGCCAGTAAGCAGGATGCCGCTACCGATTTGCTGGACTACCGGGACAATGACATCCGCTACAGCCTCACGGAAGGATTCGCTATATTGTGCGCCCCAACGGGCTGAGGACAGGCCGCCGCTGATTGGGCCACCGATCAGTGGTGAAATCAGGATCAGCCCGGCGACCAGGAACAGCGAACTCGGCGCAAACAGTGCTGAACTCAACCATTTCAGCCGTCCGCGCGGATCGTCACCACCCAGATAAGCGCCGACGAAACCGACACCAAGTCCGGTAGCGATCATCATCAGGATTGCCACGTCCAGCGCAGTATGAACGCTGCTGCCGAGGAACCAGGCATAGTCATACCCGTTCATGCGAACATAAGGCGTCTCATCGTTGATGACGATGTGATCCGGCGCGGCTTCGAGTACAGCAGGCAGCGCAGCAGCGATCTGTTCAGCGGCGGCTTCGATTGAACTTTCCGCTGTAATGCAGCGGGTCAACCGCCCGCCCGGCGCGATAGACTGTTGTCCACCATCACACAGCGGCAGGCCAGCGGCTAACGCAGCAGCAAATGCCATTCGTTCGTCACCGATTAGCGCCGCTTTGATAGGCGTGATGTCGATTGAAAGTTCAAACGTCCGCTCACGCCCGTCAATGTAGTCAAACACCTTATCGATCACATTGAGGGCTTGTGCCTGTAGATAGTCGGGTGTCACAACCTCACGAAGGGCATTGCTCAGTGCGCTGACCGGAAGTTGTTCAACCACCGTAAACATCTCATTATTGATACGATTGGGCAGTTCATCCGTCAGCACGGCTTCGTACAGCCGCTCATTGTTTACGATTCGTTCATAGAAGCCACGATCCAGTACCCAGGGACGAATCGAGATCAAGGTTAGGGTTGTGAACGCCAGCGGGAAATACACTATGACCAGGATCAAAATTGCTGATAACTTACGCATGTTTGGGTCTCCTTTTTGCTCTGAACTTGCGTTGCTTATTCGTTCTTGACCACGTAGGTCTGGGCCAACTTGTCATGCCAGCCCTGCCGGTTGTCGTCGATCAAGCTCCACAGCCAGCCGATGCAGCCGATGTAATTGATGAGACTGCCGATATAGCGGAGTACAGCATCACTGTCACTGATGGGGCTACCATCGGTCTTGATGACGCGGATTTTCATGAGCACCTTGCCGGGTGTCTGACCATTGTGGCGCGTCAGAAAGTACCAGGTATAAGCCAGACCAACCATGAAGCCGAGGCCTAACCCGGTTTCCCGCGCTCCGAAAAACAACGCGCTCTCGATAAAAAACAGGATTGTGCCGTCAATGAGCCACGCCGCAGCGCGTATCCCGATTTCGGCCAGTTCGTAATGCGTCATCTCGTAAGTCCGGGTTTTCATCAATTCTCCTCCTTGCTGGACATTGCAAATCTTTCCGTGCATTGACCTGACTATATGATCTGAAGGGGTTGATCGTGGGTAGCCAAAAGGCGTATTCAGGGGGTTGATTTTGTAATTGCGTTATGATGAATCGGGCGTTACACTTTGCGAAATTATGAGATAAGGGCAATCTCATGCTTGCATCAGCACGTCATCTGCTGCAAACGAAACTAACCGTCCCCCCGGCGCGTGCCGAACTTGTATCACGCCCCCGTCTCATTGAACAATTTAATCGTGGACTGAGCCGACCACTCACGCTGATCTGTGCGCCTGCCGGGTTTGGCAAGACCACACTGTTGAGCGAATGGTTAGATTCTGAGACCGGAAGCGATATGCCGCTCGCTTGGGTTTCGCTCGATGAAGATGACAATGACCCTGGCCGCTTCCTCACCTACATCATTTGTGCGCTAACAAATGTCGGCAGCTTCCTTGAAAGTGAGGACTTGTTGTCGCTGCTTCAGTCGTCTCAGCCACCCCCACCTAAAGCCATTCTCACATCTCTGATCAGCCAGATGGAAGCGTATCCGAATCGCCTGGGGCTTGTGCTGGATGACTATCACCTTATTTCTACCCCGGTAATTCATGAAGCAATGGCATTTTTCCTGGATCATCTCCCGTATCAGATGCGCCTGGTCATCACCAGTCGGGAAGATCCGCCGTTGCCATTGGCGCGGCTGCGCGGACGTGGTCAACTGGCGGAAATCCGAGCTGACGACTTACGCTTTTTGAAGGAAGAAGCTGCTCTATTCTTGCAGGAGGCTCTGGGTCTCACCCTGACCACACAGCAGGTTATGGACCTGGATGCACGGACAGAAGGCTGGATCGCTGGGCTGCAACTGGCCGCACTGGCGATGAAAGGGCGCGAAGACCTTACAGGTTTCATCTCGGCGTTCACGGGAAGTCACCGCTTTATCCTCGACTACCTGACAGAAGAGGTGTTGAGCCGCCAGCCCGAACATATCCAGAGTTTCCTCCTGCAAACTTCGATTTTGAACCACATGTGTGGCCCCTTGTGTAACGTCGTAAGCGGCAGAAGTGACAGTCTGGTGTTGTTGGAGCAAATCGAGCGGGATAATTTGTTCTTGATTCCCCTCGATGATGATCGTCGCTGGTATCGCTATCATCACCT
>JAIOHO010001132.1 GCA_019912905.1 Anaerolineae bacterium | reverse complement strand
TCCAGAGCCATGCGCTGATGATCCACCTGCATCCGCCGCGTGGTGATGCCGAAGGCCAGGTCTTCCGCCAGTTCGCCCAGCAAAGCCACTTCCTCGTCCTGTAGGGCATTGGCATCCACTGCATATACACTCAGGACTCCCATCACCTGCTCGTTGGCGATAAGCGGAGCCGATAGAACTGCGGCCCATTGATAGGCCGCCGCAATCGGGCAGTTTTCGGGGCGGATAGTGTGGTTCACCTGTATCTGGCGGGTTTTGAGCACGCTAAAGGTAGGATCGCACACCGGGTTGACCTGGCGGATTACTTCCAGATAGCCTTGTTTGTGCCCGGCCCGGGCCACCGGCGTGAGGGCCTCGTTTCCATCCCCCATCATCAGGCCAACCCAGGCAAAATCGTAGCCGCCTTTTTCGACGACCGTTTTGCAGACGTCGTTCAATAACGCATTTTCATCCTCAGCCCGAATCAGGATCTGGTTTGAGTCGCTGAGGACGCGGTAGGCCCGGTTGACGCGAATCAACGCCGCTTCGCTCTGCCGAGCGTGTTGCAGCGCCGCCCGAATGCTGCGGACGGCGCTGTGAAAGAGCAGCAGGCCAACAAAAAAAATAGATGCTCTGAATGATCCAGATTTCCCTCGAACTGTAATCATGCACACTTCCAGGTAAGAGGCCCTGGGTTTCGAGCAGCAGCATCGCCGCACCCATGGCTGTACTCAGCACAAACAAAACGATGCCAGCTCGGATGCCCAGCAGAAGGCTGCCAATGAGAATGACGATGATATAACCGTTGAATGCAGGATCACGGACTCCGGCGTCCGGCGCACTCGCCAGGGTGATGATGACCCATAAGCAGATGACCAGCGTCAGGCTGATAGGCCGGACATGGCCGCGCCGCAGCACGACCAGACCGCCCACGACGAGAATCAAGGCGGCAGTGCCCAGCATGAACTGCGTAATCGAGAAATAAGCTGGCGAGATCAAAAGAATAAACAGGAAAAACGCCGCACCCAACAGGCAGCTCAACAAGATCATATGCAGCAGACCAGCCATGCGGGTTTGTTCTTCATCCGCGAAAACGGGGGCTGCTAAAAGGCGTCTCAGAGAACCAATGGACATCCTTCCCTCCGACCTATTTGGCAAACGATATTCTTCTGAAGAGAGACGTGCCAGCGTCGAGGAAGGTCGATCGCGAAGGGAAGGCTGGCAGCCGAGCAGGGAGGGAACCCTGCCTGAAAGCGCGGTGGTGGCTTAACCCTGCCCGACTTTTAAATCCGCAATGAACGCATAAATGTCGTCCTCGTAGGGGACTCTCTCGATTCGGGCTTCGTCAAACGGCGACAGATCGGGTGTTGGTGAGCCGACCTGTTCCAGCACCAGCCGGGCACGTTCGAGCCGCCACCACCAGACGAACGGCAGGCCATCTGCCCAGGCCGATTCGTAAGCCTGGGTCGCATACTGGGCTGCCTGGTCCCGGTCGCCCATTGCCAGGTAAATTTCTGCGGCGCTGTTGTACAGATCGTGCAGGCGGCCCGCTTCTTCGTCCGCCAGCGCTTCCGCCAGAAGCTGCTGCGCTTCGTCATGGAGTCCTTCACTGACTCGCACATACGCCAGGCGGCCCGTCAAGCCGGAAACCGGGATGCCGGATTTATGCCCCAGCGTAATCGTGTCGAGGAAAAAGCTGGCCGCTGTGCTGTACTGGCCCTGCTGCAAAGCACTTTCCCCGCGCAGTCGGTAAATCTCGCGGATGTGCACCTGATTCTTGTTAGGGCTTTTCTGGGCATCGCGCCAGATGCGGGTCAGCAGGTCGGTGGCGTCGTGCTTCTGGAAGATCAGCATTTCCGCGTAAAACCGATCGGCGGTCGGCTGCCACTTACGCAGGGCCGATCGTGTTTTCAGCAGCTCGTTAAACTGATCGTAGGCATCCTTGGCCTCCAGCCACCAGCCCATATCGCGGTACAGGCTGAGCAGGTACATGTGGGTGATCCCGGCGTTGTCGAGATCATCACTGGCCTCGGCCACTTCCAGCGCCAGTTTGCAGGCCTTCAGCGAGGTGACCATCTTGTTATGATCCAGCCGCAGCGAACTGGAATAGGTCCGCAGGCCGACGCCCATACTGCTGTAGCTTTTCTGCTTCAGCGCCAGCTTAATCTTCAACCCGCGCAGGGTCATGGCCCGGTCGGTCTGGCCCAGGTAGGAAAAGGCCGTCGCCATGTCCGTCAGGCAGATATTCTGACCGCGGTACGACGACAGGCGCGGCAGTTCTTCCAGACCGTCGGGGAACAGCGGCATGAGCAGATCGACGATGGTGTCATAGGTCGCCAGCTTGTAGGTCAGGGCGTACTTGAGATGCTTGTCGTAGACGTCCATGGCGTCGTCCCAACGCCCCAGCCGCACCAGCACTTCGTACAGTTCCAGCGAGCGTTTGAGATCGTCCAGCTTCTCGACCTTATCCAGGTCCTCCGGCGGCAGGTTGGCAAAATAATTGTGCATCTGCCGGAAGGTCATACGCCGGTCCTGTTCCTCCATCTGCTCGTAGGCGTAGCCGCGCACGATGGGGTGCAGGTCGTAGCGATTTTTCATGCGGTCCCACAGCAGCAGGCCGCGATCCTCCAGTTCCTTCAGGCCGTTGTGCAGCTTGACGCGCACATTGACCAGATCGGCACGCGAACCGCCGTTGTCGGGGATGTCCGGCACGAATGGGTTGACGTCGTTGAGCGTGCGATAATCGACCGGGTAACGGAAGGTGGCGATCTGCCCCAGCAGCCTGCGCAGGTCCGGTGTCAGGCCATCGAGCGCATATTGCAGCACATGAGTCCGGCGCTGTTCCAGTTCCAGGTCCGACAATTTCAGGTTGCGGCCCTCGTCGGCATACCAGTCGTCAAAACTACCCGGCGCAGGCCGGTAATTGAGGATGCGCCCGGCGATGATGCTGAGGAGCAGGCTGTGGTTGCCAAACTGCGCCATGAAGCGCACCATATTTTCGGCGCTGCCGAGCACGCCCAGTTCGTTCATCAGGGCCAGCGCATCCTCCGCCGTCAGCCCCAGCAGATCGATGCTGCGCACCCCGCGCAGCAGGTCCCCCTGACGGCCCGTAAAGGCCTGGGGAATCAGGCGCGTGCTGACCAGCAGCTTGGATGGCACACAGCTCACCAGCCGGTTGAGGAATTCGTCGTCGCGCGGGTCGGCACAGCCGCGCAGTTGGCGCTCCTTGATGCTTTCATCGCTGTCGAGGTGCGACGCGTCGATGCGCTGGTAGGCGACCAGGATGCGCTCGACGCCATCGAAGACGATAAGGTACGGGTCCGCCTGAAGGTGCTCCAGCAGATCCTGTTCGTTCTGGGCGCGCGGGCGCACACTGTACTCGGCTTCATCCTGGCCGGTGATGTAGGCCAGCGCCTTGGGGATCAGGTTTTCCAGCGCGGAGTGGCTTTCGTAAAAGCTCCACCACAGGATGCCCGCGAAATCGGCGACCGGCTGTTCCGTTTGCTGGCGCACCCATTCCCACGTCAGAGCACTTTTGCCGACGCCGCCGATCGCCTTGACGAGCAGCACCACCGCGTCGGACTGCGCCCATGCATCCAGCGCGGCCAGTTCCACCCGGCGGCCCACAAAATTGTGCGGCTGAATGTAGGCGTGTGCAAAGTAAGGCTTCAGCGCGCCGCCGCTGCTGCGCCCGCCCGCCGTGGCCTGTTCTTCCAGCCGGGCGATATGATGCTGGATCTTGTGACTTTGCAGGGCCTGAAAGACCTGATTGCTCAGATCATCGACCGACTTAAAAAAGCCGACCACATGTTTGGCTCGCAGTTCGTCTTTCAGCCGGTTGAGCTTCGCCAGTTTGTCCGGCTCGGTTTCGATGTGCCCGGCCTTGATCAGGTGTTCATCGTCCATGATGAAGATCAGCGCCGGGATACCGCGCCGCATCGCATGACGATATTCGAGTTCGGTAATCGACAGCTTATCCGGGTTGCGCCGGGGGTCATCCGGCACATAACCATAGCGCAGCGCAAAGATGCCCACGTAAATCTCGGCATCTTCGACCAGGCGCAGCGAATAATCCACCGGATCTTCCATGGTCGCAAAATCGCGTTCCATCATCAATGGAAAAAGGCTGGCGCGCCAGACGGCATCGCGAGTGGTCTGGCGATGCTGTTCAAGATCACGCGTGGTGCTGCTGATGAACACATCGCGGTGACTGCTATTTGGCATGGGGTTGTAAAATCTTGTTATCTAATGCCGGGTTCAGATCCCTCGCCCTCGACGCGCACCGTCACCCGTGACGGTCCCCCTGACCGCGAACTGCCGGGGTAAAGATGCCGCAGAAGGCCGGAGATAACGCGTCCGGCGCTACTTATCCATTACCCTAGTAT
>JAIOHO010001131.1 GCA_019912905.1 Anaerolineae bacterium | reverse complement strand
GCCAGCCGAGTGGCTGAACGACATGCTGCTTGTTATCGATAAGAACTGGTCGAACAACCTGGCTACGCGCGGCACCTCTCGCTGGGTGACGATCGACTGTTGGTCGAATATTTCGTATTCGATCGGATCTTCGATGGTGATAATGTGGTTACGATAGGTCTCGTTGATGTGGGTCAACAGCGAGGCGATAGAGGTGGTCTTGCCAGCACCTGTCTGGCCCGTAACCAGAACCAGGCCGCGCATCTGGGCGATTAGCTTCATGATCTGGATTGGCAGGCCGAGCTTTTCGAGCGAAATGGGTTTGTAGGGAACCTTGCGCATGACAAGACCACGCTTTCTACCGCTGCGCTCCCTGAATGCCGTGCAGCGCAACCGGCAGGAATTCATGTCCACGGTGCAAGAGATGGTGCCGCGCGTAGCCAGGTTGTTCGACCAGTTCTTATCGATAACAAGCAGCATGTCGTTCAGCCACTCGGCTGGCACCTTTTTGAGATCCGTGTCGCGCCAGCCGGTGGGCACCCTGATCTTGAGGGGACCGTCCTCGATGGCATGGAGGTCAATGATTTGCCCGTCCGGCATGGTGGTGTCTTCGACGAGATCGACGATTTTTTCAATCAGGCTCATACCCTTCCCCCTTATGCATCAAAAGTAAGTGCAAGGATGCATCGGGATTTCGTTGAATTGGTGGCGGAAAACATGGCTTAAAATGACGGAATTCAAGCTGCCACCTGGATTTATCCGTGGGGCTGCCCGGTTTGGATTATTGGAATCGAGACCAGGATGTAAAGATTTCTGCACCGCTGCTCGCGGTATGCTAATTTTGAAACGAGTAATCCAAAGAGGTAAGAGAATGTTCGAAATTTTTGCGAAAAACCCAGGCCTTGTGGTCTTTCTTGCCGCATGTGTCGGTGTGGCTGCTCTCCCATTCGTAGTTTCGTTCGGGAGGAGGGTTTTCTGGTTCAATACCGAATCCGATGATTTGGATTTGGGTATTGAGCTTACACCTCCATCAATCGGTGACCCTTGGGATGAGATAGATAATTACAAGGGTAAACCATACAGTCAGCAATAACACTTGCCCCAGCTGAAGCCGAATTATGTTTTAATTTTGATTGATGATAGAAGGAGTCTTTATGGAATTGGTGCTGACATGGCTGGAGTTTAATGGTTTCGCGGTTGCCTTCTTTTCATTTATATTCTCCATAATGTTTTACGAGAATTGGCAAAAAAGAAAAAACCCGAATATTGCCGATTCTTTTCAAGACTTGGACCTGGACGGCGGATACGAACATCTCGGAGTAAATCCGGCTTCTGGATTGCCAATGATTGATGAATTTTTCGATTGTAGAGGCAACCCCTATGGTTGTACCCCGCACGAGGATGAGTGACTGCCCCCCTACTTATCTTTAGGGCGCACAGGGCGCGCCTTTACATCCATCCCACCGGGGTCACGATTCAGCGCGCGCTGCAATTGTTGAGCCGCTTTCAAACGTTCACTTTGATCTTCCTCTAGCTTTTCGCGCCCTTCCCCGGCATCTAGTACAACTGTCGCTGCCCCATTGGCAGCCCGTTGGCCAACCGTGCTGCCTTTCTTCCCGGCTTCATTCTCATTTGGATTTTGCGCCAGCGCTCCTCTGTTGGCGCTTCCTTCCCATCCTTGCGCTTTAATTTGATTGCTCCCGCCAGTCATCAAGGAAACTGGCGCGATGCCTGATATATCTGCCCCAGTCACTTGCCCTGCGAAGTTCTCCCATGACTGCTTGGCCTGTTTGTCGCTGCTATTCATGGCCGCAGCGCGCAAGGCATTGGCTTTGATTAAATTCTCCTTGTCAGCGCTATCGCTGATGCCGGCATACTCTGCTCGCGCCATTCTTTCTGCTCGTTCATAAGCCTGCCTTGCATCACTTGACCAGCCAAAGCGCTGGTCCGTGTAACTCTCAATCGCCTTCTGCAACCCCATCTCACGGATCCTCATGGCCATCTGCGTTGGAGTAAGGCTTATTGTCCCGCCTTGTGATGTAGAGCTGCTATAAGTTACCCCCCCGCTATCGACATAGGATTCGACACTTTGTTGTTTATCGCCGAAGGCTCTTTGGTACTGGTGACCCGCCGCTTCCTTGAATGTCTTGCCGATCTTGACCATGTCATCGCTGGTGAGGTCGCGGCTGAAACGTACCCCTGTTTCATCACCCGTCTCGACTGCGTACGCTTTTCCGCCTTTACCGCTGTTTGCCTCCGTTTCGGTAACCGTGCGTTTTTCGCCTGCTCTTCGCGAGTCATCTGCTTGATACCCGGCCCTGGCCCCACTAGCCAATTTTCCGGGTGAGTAGCCTAATGAGCCTCCTGCAGTTGTTGATCTGCCGCCGGATTCATCATGGTAATTCGATTGGTCTATCTTCCAGTTTCCGCTCTTCTCAAGCGTATAAGTCCTGCCGTTTTTTTCAGCCAGCGATAGCCCGGCATAGCCCTGGGAAGCTAGTTTCGTCCCAAGTGCTTTCATTTCCTCGCCCGCTTTCCCATGCTCCACGGACTGTGACAGCGCGTTGGTGAGCCCATTCATCAATGTCGATGAAAGTATTTTTTGACTCTGGATGCTATTCGTGTTCGCGAGGCTAGCGCCCAGGGTAAATGTGAAGTTACCGCCAGTCCCCAACAGTCTATCTTCGGTCATGCCGTCGTAGGGCATGGCATGCCGCGCGCTCCTCTCAAACAGCGGCGCCGAACTTGCAGCCGCCGGCACATTCCTGGCCTCATCGTAGTAATCCCGCCCGCCCATGCGTGAAGCCAGTTGCGTCAGGCCGTAGACGCT
>JAIOHO010001130.1 GCA_019912905.1 Anaerolineae bacterium | reverse complement strand
CGGTCCGGCGCTCGACCAACTACCGCTACCCGAACATCGACCACCTGATTGGCAAGGTGACACTGGCCTATGCCGACCTGATCGACGCCGATGCGCTGGCCGACATCATCCGCCGCTACCAGCCGGACGAAGTCTACCATCTGGCAGCCCAGTCGGTGCCCGCCGACAGTTGGAGCCAGCCGATCGTGACCGGCGAGATTACCGCCCTGGGGACGGTGCGGATGCTGGAAGCCGTGCGCAGGCATAAACCGGATGCGCGCTTTTATCAGGCGACCAGCCGCGAAATCTACGGTGGGGTGCCCATCGAGGAAGTCGATGAACAGACCCCCTTCAACGCCAATAACCCCTATGGCATCGCCAAGCTGTATGCGCATCTGATGACCGTGAACTACCGCGAATCGTATGGCCTGTTCGCCTGCGCGGGGATGCTGTTCAATCACGAAAGTCCGCGCCGGGGCCTGCATTTCGTCACGCGCAAGGTGACGATGGGGGCGGCCTGCATCAAATTAGGGATCGCGCATCCGCCTTTGAACGAGGCCGGGGAACCGCTGGTACGCGATGGCAGGCTCAAAATCGGCACGCTCGATGCCTACCGCGATTGGGGCTATGCCAAAGAATACGTCGAAGCGATGTGGCTCATGCTCCAGCAGGACACGCCGCAGGATTACGTCATCGGGACGAACACGGCCTACACCATCCGCGATCTGTGCCGGGTGGCCTTCGAGCACGTGGGGCTGAACTGGGAGGATCACGTCGAAACGGATGCGCGTTTCCTGCGCCCGACGGAAATCTTCGCCCAGCGGGGTAACTTTGCCAAAGCGAAGGCGGAACTCGGATGGGAGCCGCGCACCGATTTTGAGGACCTCGTGCGGCTGATGGTCGATGCGGACCTGGCGTTGCTGTCCGGCACTTAAGCTGAATTGCTGCGCTACACAATCGAGGGTTGACTACCGTTTCCCCGTGACGACCGTGTTGACGTGCTCCGAGGGGAGCCAGACGGTGAAGGTGCTGCCCTGATCTGGTCCCGCGCTGGTGACGCTGATGGTACCGCCGTGCGCCTGGACAATCTCGCGCGTGATGGCGAGGCCCAGGCCGGTGCCGCGCCGGGGTCCGCGGGCCTTATCGACCTGATAGAACCGCTCGAAAATGCGCGGTAAATCCTCTTTGGGGATGCCGATGCCGGTATCCGAAACAATCACCTCGACTCCGCCATGATGCACCTGCGTTTTGACGCGCACCTTGCCCGCGCGCGGCGTGTATTTGATGGCGTTGCTGACCAGATTGGTGAGGACCTGCGCCAGCCGGTCGCCATCCCCTTTGATGGGCGGCATCGGATCGGCTTCGACCTGAAAATCAATTTCCTTGCGTGTGGCGACGATCGACAACCGCTGGCCGATGGCGGCCACGATCTGGCTGATGTCCAGGTCGATGACTTTCATTTCGAAACGGCCATCCTGCAAGCGAGCCAGGTCGGTGATTTCGACGACCATGCGGTTGAGCCGAGCGGCTTCCTCGTGGATGACGGTCGCCGACTGGATCGGGTCGGAGGTGGCACCGTCGATGATGGCCTGCGAATACCCCTGGATGGACGTCAGCGGCGTTTTCAGGTCATGCGAGATATTCACCATAAAATCCTGCTGCGCTTTTTGCGCGGTTTTGACTTCCTGCGTCATCTGATTGAAGGCTTCGGCGACAGTCCGCACCTCCGGCGGGCCAGTCACCGGCACCTGCTGATCGTAATCGCCACCGGCTACGGCACGGGCCGCATCGGTGATATGCAGCAGGGGGCGGGCAATGGTGCGGCTGACGATGACGGCCATGAAGATGGCAATCACCAGACCCATGAAGGCTGCCTGCATGACCGGCCCGGCCAGCGCACTGCCAAATTCCTGTAGGGCTTCCCCGACCGATTGGGTGGGCTGCGGCAGGGCGTAGAGCAGCGCGAGGCGGGTGTTCTGGCGGGTCACGGTCAGTCCGACATACAGCCAAGGCGTGCCATCCGGGTCCTCAAAACTGCCCGTCGAGGTTTCCAGGCGGCTGCTCTGACCGGGGGCCATCAGGCCGCGCATCATGGTGGTGTTCAGGTTGAGCGTATCCGTGTTGGCGCTCTCGACCTCAAGCTGGAACGGGCTTCCGGCAGCGTAGACCTCGCTGCTGTCAAACAACAGGAGCGGCGTGTCATTCTGCTCGACCAGCAAGGTGCGCACGCCGCTGTCATCGGAAAAACCGCGAAGCTGATTGTAGAGGGTGTCAATTGAAAGCTGCCGTCCCAGCAGTCCGGGCCGGGCGACGACAAGAATTTCCCGCAAGTTGACCTGCGCATTGGCGACCAACTGGCGGTAAGTGGACTGTGGGGGGGCCGGGCGTGCGTTCAGAAACAGCAGCAGCGCCACGATGATCACGCCCAGGGTCACCGTCATCACCACGATGTAGGACAGCAGCAAACGGGTATGCAGCCTCATAGCGACTCGGCATCCAGCTTATAGCCTACGCCCCAGACGGTTTCGATGACCGGCTGCATGCCGCCAAGTTTGTGGCGCAGGTGCGCGATGTGGACATCGACCGTGCGTGTCTCCCCCGCGAAGTCGTAACCCCAAACAATGTCGAGCAGCTTTTCGCGGCTGAATACGACGCCGGGATTTTCCGCCAGGGTCAGCAGCAGGTCGAATTCCTTCATGCGCAGGCTGACCGCCCGCCCATTGACGCGCACCTGCCGCCGCTCCGGGTAAATGAGGAGGTTGCGCATGGCGATCTGGGCGCCAGCTTCTTTTGGTTCGGCAGGACGACTGCTGCGGCGCAGGATCGCTTTGATGCGCGCCACCAGCTCGCGCGGGTTAAACGGCTTGGTCAGATAATCATCCGCGCCCAGTTCCAGCCCGACGATTTTGTCGATGTCATCGTCGCGCGCGGTCAGCATAATAATCGGCACGTCGGAGTCGGCGCGCACCCGGCGGCAGACTTCCCAACCGTCGATGCCGGGCAGCATCAGGTCCAGCACGATCAGCGCCGGGCTGTCGGTGAGGATTTTCTGGAGGGCTGTGCCGCCATCGGTCGCACTCTCGACGTGGTAGCCTTCCTGTTCGATATACATGCGCGCCAGGTCGATGATGTGCTGCTCGTCATCGACCAGCAGAATCGTGTCGGTCATTTCACATCCCAGCGCATGTGTGTGACGTGACGCTGGGCGCGGAATTGATAGCCGCGCAGCACGTCCCCGGTCTGCGTTTCATCCGCCGGGTGTTCGACGACGAGCGCGGTGTTGCGCCCGGTAAAGCGCCGCACGGCTGTGTTCATCAGCACCTCGTCATAAACGCCCTGATAGGCGGGGTCGATCAACAGGGTCAGCTGCGTGGCCGTCGTCAGCATGCCGCCTTCGACCCATAAGGAAGCCAGAATGCGCTGTTCATCTTCCGAGCGGATCACCAGCCGTTCCTCGCTGCGCATATTCAGCCAGTCACCGACCTGCTTAAGCAGCGGTTTGCGAAACAGGCTGATGTCCAGCGGACGCTGCCAGCCCAGGCCGCCATGGTCTGCCGGGCGTACAAGCTGTGCCAGTTCATATTCCGAACGCCATTCACCGCGCCGCCGGTGCGATACGCGCACAGACTGCTCGGTCATTGGCGGGGGAATGC
This sequence comes from Anaerolineae bacterium, assembly GCA_019912905.1. Taxonomy (GTDB): domain Bacteria; phylum Chloroflexota; class Anaerolineae; order Aggregatilineales; family Phototrophicaceae. The sequence goes on along the minus strand of JAIOHO010001130.1, from coordinate 1,560 downwards.
GCAGCGTGCTGCTGCGCCGCCACAGGATCCAACTGCGTTCGTCGATAAAACCGAGCCGCTCGTACAACCGACGGGCAGTCTCGTTGTCCGTGTCCACCTGGAGGATGGCGTGTTCGCCACCGCGGGCGCGAACGGTCTCCATACTGGTGCGCATCAATTGGGTGGCGATCCCCCGGCGCTGATAATCTGGATGGACGCCGACGTTGGCAATAATCCATGTATTGCGCACGGGCCGGTTGGTGGGATAAATCGACACATTGCCGATGAGCTTGCCGTCCTCGATCCAGACATAGCCCATGTTAATGCCGTGAGTCAGATCGTTCAGGCCGGGCAGCAGGCTGATGCCCACCCCAATTTTGCTCAGGTAGCGCATTTCGCGCACCGCCGCCCGACCCCCCTGGTCCATGCTGTCTGCAAAAACCAGTTCCATCAGGTCGGCCAGGTGAGCCAGATCAGTCCGCAAATTCACGGGGCGCGGACCACTGGCTGAGGACTTGTTCTCTACTGGCACACTGGTCACGAGTGCTTGTCCATCTGTATTCGCCTATCTCAACGCAAGCGCGTGAGGTACGAAACGTTGAAACACGCCGCAGACCACCGCACCACCGGATGAGGTCGTCGGGAACGGCAGACTTCGAGGGTTCAACGCTCGGCACCTTTTCAAAAGTATACAGGAAAGCGGAAGCAGTGTCACGACAGGCTGGCGGAAGGCGAAAAATTTACATTTCTTCTGCATGAACACACTCGGAATCGTGATAGACTGAGTTGAAGCACCGGCGCTTCATTGGGCTTGATGCGTCCTGTCAGGGGTTGGGCGCACAGAAAGGAGAGGCTTTTGTTTCATGACTCGTAAGGGATTGCTTTGCGGTTCACACGGAGGAGGCAATGCTCATTCAGTATTTCGCCGCATGGCTGTGGGGGATACTCCCGGCCAGATTGTTCAAACGTCCTCACGAAACCGGGCAGGGCCTGGTCGAATACGCCTTTATCCTGGTCCTGGTCGCCGTGATCGTCGTCCTTATTCTGGCGGTCGTCGGCACAGCCGTTCGTGATGGTCTGTACGAAAATATCATCGAGAACATCTAACTCATCTTCCATGCTATTATCCCCGACGAGGCCCGGTTCTACCGGGCTTCGCCGATTCTTGAGCCTGCGAGTCTGGTGTCTGCGCAGCGCATCACGACTGGCGCGGCTACCTGACGACTGGCCGCCGCTGCAAAGTCAGTCTTGGTGATTGGTGGCCGACACGTTATCATAAACGCCGTTTAGCCCGGTATTTATCCTGGCCTTGAGGAGTTTTTTCATGGCACGAAGAAATTACGGCTCGCTGGGCGGCAGCGGTCGCCGGGGTGGTGGAGCCTGGCAGTGGATGGTGATTGGTGCCGTCCTCGGATTTGCCTGCTCGATTACCATCGGCCTGGCTGCGATGGCTGTGGGCCTCGTTTCGCTCGACCTTGAAGGGCTGCCCGGCAGACCCACCAGTACACCGGTGGTGATGGTGATTACCACCACGCCGCTGCCGGCAACCCCGACGCCGCTGGCCTCCGACACGCCCGTCCC